>CANROX010000007.1 GCA_947632335.1 uncultured Clostridia bacterium | reverse complement strand
TTTATCAATCTTTATCTCTTTGTCCGTATATTCATCAATAGGTATGTTTTCGTAGCTAAGGGTCTTTCTCCCTTTTGTACCCCTATTCTGTCTTGGAGCCTTTGCCTTTTTCACCTTGGTATCCCTTGGTGAAATAGTTTCATCATTTAATGGTCCATTATTACCTTTTTTCCTTTTTACATTTGAACTTTTATTTCCGTATTTACCCATAACTTTTCCTTATTATCCTAAACTATCACCAAATATTATAATTAATATTTTACCTCTTGAAGGTAAAGCCCCTGCGGAGGTGCTGTAACACCCTGATGATTTCTGCTTTTTTTTGCAAAAATTGCAGGAATACCGTCATGAGGAATTTTACCCTGCTGAATTTTAAGCAGTGTGCCCACCATAATTCTTACCATATTATATAAAAAGCCATCTGCCTCTACAGACATAATTATCATATCGCCTTGACGCTGAACGGTAAAGCTATTTATGGTTCTTTCCATATTCTCCTTTTTTCTGCCGTCGCATGTACAAAATGATGTAAAATCATGCCTGCCTACAAAATCCTGTGCCGATTTATTGAGGAGTTCCTCATCAATATGCCATCTGTAGTGATAGGCATATCTATCCAAAAAAGGATTGCGGACAGGATTGTTCCATATTTTATAAATATATCTCTTACCCTTACAACTGTACCTTGCGTGAAAATCAAGGTCAACTTCTTTGCAGTCATTAACCGCCATATTAAGGGGAAGAAATCTATTCAGAGCCCCCTTTAATCTTTCCGGCGGTATGGGGTGGTCTGTCTTAATACTTATACAAAACATATTTGCGTGAACGCCGCTGTCAGTACGGGAACATGCCTTTATATCCGGTTTTTCCTGAAGAATTTTATATAGTGCCTGCTGAAAAACCTGCTGAACAGTTACCGCATTTTTTTGCACCTGCCAGCCATGATAACAGCTTCCGTCATATGAAATTGTAACCAGTAAATTTCTCATATTATATTTCCATACATAAACTTACATTCTTTTTGGGTTATCTTACTATATGGGGCAAGAAAATGTCAAGAAGAATTATTCCTGCCGTTACAAATGAAAATAGAATAAATCCAAATACATCGACCCTTGAAAAACGGAGGGTTTTCATTCTTGTCCTGCCCTCTCCGCCATGGTAACAGCGGCATTCCATAGCCATTGCCAAATCCATAGCCCTGCGGATTGCCGACACAAAAAGCGGTATAAAAATCGGCACAAGAGCCTTTGCCCTTTTCACTATTCCACCGCTGTCCATATCTGCCCCTCTGGCTTTCTGTGCCAGCATAATTTTATCTGTTTCTTCCAGGAGTGTAGGCACAAATCTTAGAGCAATAGTCATCATCATTGCAATCTCGTGGACCTTTATATGTAACAGCTTCAACGGTTTTAAAAGTCTTTCTATACCGTCTGTTAAATCTGTGGGCGTTGTAGTAAATGTCAAAGTTTCCGATGCAATAAGCAGGCATAGTATTCTTAAAACAATGACAATGGAATTATTTATGCCACCCTCTGTAATTGATATTGGACCAATTTTAAGAAAAACCTGTCCGCCTCCGTAAAATAAATTAAATATTGCCGTAATAATAACAACAACTATTATCATTTTAAGACTTTTAAGATATTTTCCTATTGAAACCTTGCTTAAAAGCATCATAACTACTGCTAAAATTACAGGTACGGCAAGGGCGTAAAAATTAAATGTGCAGAAAATAAGTACAATATATGCTACAAGAAAAATCAGCTTTGCCCTCGGGTCCATTAAGTGTATTATACTTTTTTGCTGCACATACTGTCCGAAAACAATATCCCTCATAGCCTTCCCTCCTTTTTAAGAAGTTGGGCTATGGCAACATATGCCTCTTCAACTGTAAGTATACCCTGTGGAAGCGGTATTCCATTTTCTATTAATTTTTGGGTTACCTTTGTAATCTGTGGGATTTCAAGCCCCATTTTTTTAAGGCGGTGACCCTGTGCAAATACATTCCTTGTTTTATCAAGAATTTCTGCCTTTCCCCTGTTCATAACAAGGATTCTGTCGGCAACTCTTGCAATATCCTCCATTGAATGGGATACAAGTATAATAGTGTTTTTCCTCTTTTTATGATATTCAAGTATCTGACTTAAGAGATTATCCCTGCCTTGGGGGTCAAGTCCAGCCGCCGGTTCGTCTAAAATAAGTACATCAGGGTCCATTGCAATTACACCTGCAATAGCGGCTCTCCTTTTTTCCCCTCCCGATAAATCAAAGGGAGATTTCTGCAAAAGCTTTGATTTCAGTCCCGTAAAGGCTGCTGCCGAGCGTATTCTTCTGTCAAGGTCATCTCCTGTTATGCCCATATTACCGGGGCCGAAACCAATATCCTTATAAACTGTTTCTTCAAAAAGCTGGTATTCGGGGTACTGAAAAACCATACCCACTTGAAAACGAACTCTTTGAAGTTCTTTTTTATTCTGATTTATATCTGTACCTCTAAGGTAAACCTTACCCTTTGTGGGAGTTATCAGTCCGTTAAGCATTTGAACAAAAGTGCTCTTTCCACTGCCTGTATGACCGATTACCCCTAAAAATTCCCCTTCGTTAATTTCTATATTAAGGTCTGAAACTGCCGTCTTTTCAAGGGGCGTCTTTAATCCGTATGTGTAGGTGAGATTTTCCGTACGAATAATTGCACTCATCTTAACACCTCCATAAGAACATCTACGCAGGAATTTTCATCAAGGGGAAGTGTTTTAATATCCACACCTAATTTTTTTAGTTTGTGACAAATTTCTGTAGCCTGGGGTACATCAAGGCAGTGACTTTTAAGTAAATCCACCTGTGCAAATACCTGTTGGGGGGTACCCTGCGTAAGTATTTCCCCATTGTCCATAACAACTACCCTGTCTGCCTTTACTGCCTCGTCCATATAGTGGGTTATGAGAACAACGGTAATGCCATACTCCCTGTTAAGTTTAGTTATTGTACTTATAACTTCATTCCTACCCCTCGGGTCAAGCATAGCCGTAGGTTCGTCAAGTACTATACACTTCGGCTCCATAGCAATAATCCCCGCTATGGCAATTCTCTGCTTTTGTCCTCCGCTTAATTTATGGGGGGCGTGGTTTCTGTAGTCATACATATCAACAGCTTTAAGAGCATTCTCTACCCTTTCCCTGATTTCCGCCGAGGGAACACCCAGGTTTTCCGGGCCAAAGGCAATGTCCTCCTCCACTACAGAGGCAACAAGCTGATTATCAGGATTCTGCAGTACCAGTCCTACCGTACTGCGTATATCAAAGCAGAGTTTTTCATCTGCTGTATCCATACCGTCAACATACACCTTTCCCCCGCAGGGCAGGAGCATTCCGTTAAAATGCTTGGCAAGGGTACTTTTTCCGCTTCCGTTATGACCTAATATACAGAGAAACTCTCCCTGATTAACCCTTAGGTTAAGATTTTTTATGACACTGGTTTCTATTAATTTTTCTCCGTCGCTGTCATACTTAAATGACAGGTTCTCCACCGAAATAAAATTCATTAAAACCTCTTAATTCTCTAACTTCTTTGCCTTTAAACTATTTCTCCCAGATAGCTGTTGAACCACATGGAAGCACCAAACCGGAGTCTGTTGCCCTTAGTCCGATTTCATCGGAGCTTACCTTGCCTCCAAACCTTGGCTTGAGTATTGCCCCAAGCATATATTCCATAACACCGGAGGAAAGTCCTGTGCTGTAGGAATTAAGTATGAAAAATATAGGAGAATCCGAAAGCACATTAGTACATAATTCTATTAAAGAATAAAGATTATCCTCTAACTTCCAAACTTCACCGTTTGGTCCTCTTCCATAGGAGGGCGGGTCCATAATAATTCCGTCATAGTGATGACCCCTGCGGATTTCCCTCTCCACAAATTTTATACAGTCATCCACCAGCCACCTTACAGGTTTGTCCGCAATACCGCTTGTCTGGGCATTCTCCTTTGCCCAAAGCACCATACCCTTTGAAGCGTCAACATGACAAACATTTGCCCCTGCTTTCATACAGGAAAGTGTTGCACACCCTGTGTAACCAAATAGGTTGAGAATATTTAGTTTCCTGTTCTCCTTAGCAATTTTATCCCTGGCAAAATCCCAGTTTACAGCCTGTTCCGGAAAAATACCGGTATGCTTAAAACCCATTGTTTTAACATTAAATTTAAGGTCAAGATATTCAACACTCCACTGTTTCGGAAGTTTTTTAAATATCTTCCACTCTCCTCCGCCTTTATTACTGCGGAAATATCTTGCGTGGGCACTATGCCACAAAGGGTTTGTTCTCTTTGTATGCCAAATAATCTGGGGGTCGGGTCTTATAAGAATTATATTGCCCCAACGCTCCAGCCTTTCACCGTCGGAGCAGTCAATAAGCTCATAATCTCTCCAATTTTCTGATATTCTCATTTATTTATAAATTCCTTACAATAGTTAAGCTAATCTTTCCCTGACAACAGTTGCTGCCTCTTCTGCAAGCACGGAAATCTCCTGATAATCTTCACCCTCAAGCATAACCCTTACCAGTGGTTCTGTGCCGGAAACTCTGATTAAAATTCTACCCCTGTTGCCAAGAATATCTGTTACCTGCTTAATCTCTGCCTTTATGTGTTTGTCTGTATAGAATTTTGGCTTCATTTCATTGGAAATCTTTACATTAATGAGAACCTGCGGGTAACGCTTCATAACCTTAGCAAGCTCCGACATCTTCTTATTTCTTCTCTTGAGAATTGACATAAGCTGAACGCCTGTAAGCTGACCGTCACCTGTTGTTGCATAGTCGCTGAATATAATGTGGCCGCTTTGTTCCCCGCCAATATTGTAACCGCTTAACTGCATTTCTTCTAAGACATACCTGTCGCCAACTTTTGTGGCCTCAAAGCGCAGACCTTTCTCCTCGCAAAATTTTTGAAATCCCATATTTGTCATTACAGTACCTACAACTGCATTACCCTTAAGGGTTCCTCTCTGGCGCATATCCTCTGCACATATGGCAATTAAAAAGTCTCCGTCAATCATATTGCCCTTTTCATCTACTGCAAGACATCTGTCCGCATCGCCGTCAAAGGCAAGACCTGCCTGGAGATTGTTCTTCTTTACATACTCCATAAGATTTTCCATATGGGTAGAACCGCAGTCCTTATTAATATTGGTACCGTCCGGCGTTGCTGAAAGTATATGTACCTTTGCGCCAAGCTGTGTAAAAAGTTTTTCCGCAGTTACAGAGGAAGAACCATTTGAACAGTCAATGGCAATTTCCATACCGGTAAGGTCGCCGTCTATTGTAGACTTTATATGTTCAATGTAAAGGTCTGCACCCTCTTTATAATAACTAACCTTACCAATTTCTCCTCCATAGGAAAGGTCAGGAGAATTATTCTTATCAAGAATTATATCTTCAATTTTTTCCTCTATCTCATCCGGAAGCTTAAAGCCCTCCTCATTAAAAAGTTTAATACCGTTAAACTCAAAAGGATTGTGAGAGGCAGAAATCATAATGCCTGCGTCAGCATTATAATGCTTAACAAGGTAAGCCACTGCAGGGGTTGGAATTACACCTAATATTATTACATTTGCCCCTACTGATGTAAGACCTGCCACAAGAGCACCCTCAAGCATATCCCCTGAAACTCTTGTATCTTTACCAATTACAAATGTAGGGTGCTTAACATCTTCGCTTGTTAATACAACTGCTGCCGCTCTGCCTATTGAAAGAGCCAAATCAACTGTAAGCTCCTTGTTTGCAACTCCTCTTGCACCGTCTGTGCCAAAAATTCTGCCCATAATAAATCTCCTTATATTAATATTTCTATATTTCAAACTTAAAACAGCGTTTGCTGAGATGCTGTCCCGCCAAATTCATAACCTAAGTGCCTGTATCCCTCGGCTGTAACACATCTTCCCCTTGGTGTTCTCTGGAGGAAACCAATCTGCATAAGATATGGTTCGTAAACATCTTCAATAGTTACCGCCTCTTCTCCGATTGCCGCAGCCAGGGTTTCAAGGCCTACAGGACCTCCGTTGTAAAACTTAATCATAGATTCAAGCATACGCCTGTCATTCTGGTCAAGACCAAGTTCATCAATTTCCATTTTATCAAGAGCCGTTCTTGCAATCTCAAAACTAATTTTTCCGTCGTTAAGAACCTGCGCAAAGTCCCTGACCCTTTTTAAAAATCTATTTGCAATTCTGGGAGTCCCCCTTGAACGAGATGCCATTTCAAGAGAACCGTCACTGTCAATCTCTATTCCCAGGATATTTGCTGAGCGGTTAATTATGGTTGATAATTCTTCGGGAGAATAAAGCTCCAATCTTAAAGTAACCCCAAATCTATCCCTAAGGGGCGCTGTAAGCTGTCCGGCTCTTGTAGTTGCACCCACAAGTGTAAACTTTGGGAGCGGTAAATGGTAAGATGCCGCCATTTGACCCTTGCCCGTAATAATATCTATGGCAAAGTCCTCCATAGCCGGATAGAGAATTTCCTCAACACTTCTGTTAAGCCTGTGGATTTCGTCAATAAAAAGCACATCGCCCTCGTTAAGGTTTGTAAGGATAGCCGCCAAATCCCCCGGCTTTTCAATAGCAGGACCCGATGTAATACGAATATTAACACCCAGTTCATTTGCTATAATTTGAGAAAGCGTGGTTTTTCCAAGTCCGGGAGGGCCGTAAAGAAGTACATGGTCCAGGGGTTCTCCCCTTTGCAGCGCCGCCTCAATGTATATTTTAAGGTTTTCCTTAACCTTTTCCTGACCAATATAATCCTCAAGTTTTCTGGGTCTCAGGGGATTGTCCGTTTCTATCTCCAAATTATCTTCGGGGATTTCGTGGGCGTCCACTATTCTGTTTTCAAAATCAAAATCCTGTTGATAATCCATTTTATTTACCTAACCTTTTTAGCGTGGCGCCAATCATTTGCTCTACTGTCATATTTTTATCGAGTTTCGTAAGAATAGGTGTAACATCAGATGCGCTGAATCCCAGTACAGAAAGGGCTTGTACAGCCGCCGGAATATTTCCGGAAACGGCAGAGGCATTTAAGCTGCCCTCTGAAGAAAGGCTGTCGTCCATTTCAAGACTTTTAAACTTATCCTTTAATTCAAGGACTATTCTTTGAGCCATCTTAGGGCCTACTCCGTTTGCCTGCGTTATAGTTTTCCAATCCCCTGAGGAAACTGAAACCGCAACCTGCTCCGGGGACAAAATTGAAAGAATTGATATACCAACCTTTGGACCTACTCCATTAATATTAATCAGCATTTTGTAGGTATTAAGCTCTTTAAGGGTTGAAAACCCAAAAAGCTCTACCGCGTCCTCACGAACTGACATATAGGTATATAAGGTTACCTCTGCCCCCATTTTTATATCCTTTAGTGTATTAAGGGTGGTTCGGCAACCATAGCCCACGCCTCCACATTCAACAACTGCTAAATTCTGTTCTGTATGTACTAAAGTACCTCTTACTGAATAAATCATTATTTTATTCCCTTTTTCATCATAAACTGTCTTAGACTTGAGCCTGCCGACTGGGTATGTGTAATGGCAATAGCAAGGGCGTCAGCCGTGTCGTCAGGTTTAGGAGTTTCCTTTAGCTTTAAAAGTCTTCTTGTCATTTCCATAACCTGCGGTTTTTTTGCCTTGCCATAGCCTGTTACGGCCGTCTTTACCTGCAACGGTGTATATTCAAAAACCGGTACACCCATTTTCTGTGCCGCGAGAAGTATCACACCTCTGGCCTCTGCAACCATAATTGCTGTCCTTGCATTGGTTTGAAAGTACAGTTTTTCAATAGAAAGTGCGTCAGGCTTAACCCTTGTAATAACTTTAACTATGTCATCATATATAATCTCAAGTCTGCGGTTAAAATCTGTACCGGCATCAGTAGTGATTGCACCAAATGAAATAGGGACAAATGAATTGTTATTATAGTTAATTGCACCATAGCCGACGATTGCATAACCGGGGTCAATTCCTAAAACAACCATACAAACATTCCCTTCCAAGTTACAGCATAATATATTCGTTTTATTATATCATAGAACAGATTATTTATCAATAAAACAGACTATTTTTTTAATTGTAATAATGTAAAATTGAAAGGGTGTTTAAAAAATAAAATGTGCAAATTCACAACAATATTTAATATGCTATTCTTTAAATAGCTTTATTGTTTTATCATTGTAACTTATTTTCACATTTTCCCCTGTAAGCCAATAATGAAAATCATACTCTGTCAGGGTGCTTTTATCCGTAACCTTAATATCCTTATCGGATATTATAGTTGTGCCTGTTATAATATTTTCACTGCCTTTTTCGTCAGTTATTTTAATTACTGCATTATCATTTTTAAAGCTAAGGTGTAAATTCACATCATTATTTCCCTTTTCTGTCCAGGTATTAGAGCGCAGCACCCTGGCAGGAGTATCCTCTGCCTGGCTGCACGAACACATAAACATTATGACAAATGCCAGAAGATATATGACTGTAATTTTTATTTTCATAATATGCACCACACTTTCGGTAATACTACTTATGAAAATATCAGGAAAAATATAACAAAAAACAGCTTTAGCAAGTACTTAATATTGAAATAAAAAATAAAAGTGTGTATAATCAATTTGAAAGGAGTTCCCTTATGTATAAAGAATATTTAAACACAATAAGTGTATTTGACAAGAACGGTTCTGTAGTGCCATTTGGCTGGAGCAAAGAGCCTGTATTTTTCTTTAATAAAATAAATAGGTCTGCCTCTATGCTAAGGTCAAAGGAAACAGACACATACTGCATTATGAACTCCCATCTATTTCTTTCCGTATCTATTGCAAATCTTGGATTGTACGGCGCTATAGGCATAGTGATTATTGACTTTGATTCCTTTAGACTGGGAAGTAAAACAGTAAAAAAGATGTTTCCATTTGTAAAAATCAGAATGCCCGAAAGTTCCCTGTCGGGAGATGTAGCCTATAATGACAGTCAAATCGGTGTAAAGTTTTCCAAAGCAGGCCCAAAGAGGTACTTAAAATGTGAATTTCTTAATTTTGATAATAATAAGAATCTGTATTTTAATATTGAAATTGATGAAAACAAAGTGCAGAGTATGAACATTGCCGTCCCCTTTGAACATAGTAAAACCAGCTATTTTACAAAGAGATTTATGCCTCAGATGAAAGCCTCCGGCATTGTGCGCTTTGGAGGAAACGAGTACAATCTGGACAAGGAACCTACCTCTGCATTTTTAGACTGGACAAGAATTTCTGTTCCAAATAAATTTCAGTATCATCAGCTAATTGCCGAGGGAATGATAAAAAAAAGTAAAATTACCCTCCATTTTTCCGGAGGAATTTCCGGAGAAACAGAGGGTATTGAAAACTGCCTTTTTGCAGACGGCAAAATGATTAAACTTGGTCCTGTTAAAGCAAAAGGACATACCAAAGATATTCGCTCAACATGGAGCTTTCAGGATAAGGAGGGAAATATTTATATAGAATTTGTACCCTCCACCAAGGGCGGCGGAAGTCTTAATACAAAGAGCGATAAAAAGACAATAATATACGGAAATATATACGGTCATATTATTGACGAAAAGGGAAAAATAAATAAAATTGACGGGTTTGACTCCATACTAATTAATTCCACAATATAAAATGGGTTGTATTGATTTTAATACAACCCATTTTTTAATTAAGAATTTGTAGCTGTCATTCTTGCAAACATTCCCATAACCGAAAGAAAAACTATTGGGATATAAAGTATAAGTGCCATTGTAGAACCAAAACCTATGTAACCGCCGATGGTAGCAAGAATGAGGAATACTGCCAGCACAGAGGAAAGAAAACCGTAGATATTCTTAATGTTTCTGTTTTTATCAAAGGCAAACACAAAAAATCCTGCAATGGGAATAATGGCCATAATAATTGAATATACCGCTAAGCCTATTTCACCAATGTCAATACTTTTATAAATCAGGGAAAAACAGCTAAGGCCCCCAATGGATTTTACATTTTTTGCATCAATAACATAGGAATATGTTTCTGTTAGGAAAAAAATCTGTATTGCATATAAAATACAAACAGCAATACGGAGTCTGTTTGATGTTTTATTTGGTGTTGACATACTAAATCTCCTTACTGTCAAAAGAATTGCGGACGATTGCCGTCCGCAAATTTCTTAATTATTTTTTGCTTGACCTATACTTTTCATCTGCCTTATAGAAAACATAATTCGCAAGGTCTTTTCTGGTTGTATCCCAATCCGTAATCCTTACAACTGAGCCAGCCTCTGTATAGTCGTCATATGC
The DNA here is from genome assembly GCA_947632335.1 of uncultured Clostridia bacterium. Taxonomy (GTDB): domain Bacteria; phylum Bacillota; class Clostridia; order Oscillospirales; family Acutalibacteraceae; genus Ruminococcoides. The sequence goes on along the minus strand of CANROX010000007.1, from coordinate 56,125 downwards.
CCACAGCTTGTCCGCAGCGTCAGAGTCGCCAATGGGAATGTGGAACTGGTAAATTGGATAATCAAGGAAAGTAAGAGCGCTTGTCATAAGGGAAGTAATATCATTTTCCTTAAAGTTTGTAGAAATCATCGGACCGATTTCGCTTACAACAGATACAAGTTCTGTAAAAGACGCCTTCTTAAATCCGTCAACAACAGCCATTATAAGTGCACGCTGGCGTTCTGTTCTATCCCAGTCATCACCGCTGAATACTTCACTTCCAATTTCGTCAGAGCCTCTGTTTCTTGCATACCACAAGGCCTGCTGACCGTTAAGTCTAACCTTCTTTTTCTTTTCCACTTGATTGCCGTTTCTGTCGTATTTGTAATTGCCCTTAGAGTCCTTTACATAGACAGACTCACAGTACTTGTCTGCAACATGCTTACAGTCCTGATTATTGTGGTCAATCTGCGCATTTATATATCTTGCCTCTGAACCTGTAATCGCAATTTTAACGCCGCCCAGGGCATTAATCACTTCCTTAAATCCGGAAAAATCAACTATGCCGTATTTATCAATCTTAACCCCAAAGTTGCTTTCAATGGTTTTAACAGCCAGCTTTGCTCCCCCCAGGGAATATGAAGCATTCAGCTTGTTCCAACCTGCATTTTCATCGCCGCTTGGAATATATACATATGTGTCACGGAGGAATGATGTAAGTTTAATCTGCTTGTTTTTAACATCAAGGGACACAAGAATCATAGAGTCTGAACGACCCTTGTCTGTTTTTGACTCTGCCTTATCCTGTCCAAAAAGCATAACATTGAGAACATCGGCGTTTTCCAACAGCTTGGAATCTGCCACAACATCTTCTCCATTATCCTCTGAAACAGTGTATTCCTTTCCATCGTCCAGTGAGCCGTCGTCACCTACTGAGGACATAACCGATGACGCATAACACAGGGCTCCGCCGGAAACAGTGAAAATAACTGCAAGTATAATTGACACAATTCTCGCAATTTTATTTTTCCTGTTATACACCTTTGAAACTGCTGACTTAGATGAAATATCTACAAAATCATCATTCTTTACAATATTCTGAGCATCAGCTGAATCTGAACTACGTTTACCATGATAACCAGCCATTATATCGCCCCTTTCCAGAATAAGCACAGTAGCACATTGTACCTATTTGAACATTATACTATATATAGTGTAGATTTATAATTCTTTAATAGAATTAACAATCATTTTTATTCTTTTTTACAAATATTTCTACAAATTTTTTATTTTTGCTATGTTATTTATTTCAGCTTGTCCAGAGTAAGCCTAAAAGAAGGAATAAATTCTTCAATAAACTTATCCGCCACAGGCATATTCATATTTTCAATGGACTGTTTAATTGTATGGTACGCGTCGCTAAACTCTGAATTTCCCATATTAATTTCGGAAATGCACTTTGTAAGTGCGGAAATTTTATCGGCGGCCTTTACATACTTCCAAAGTTCCCTGTCATCCTCACTGAAATGAAGAATATTTTTATAATATATCTGCATATTTTCCGGAAGCATAGATAAAAGCTGTTCTTCTGCAACAACCTCTACCTCTTTATAAGCATTTGTAATCTTATCATTATAATACTTAACAGGAGTAGGCAAATCCCCTGTAATAATCTCACCTGCATCGTGATAAATGGCAAGAATGGCGCCGTGGTCAGCATTTAGGTTTTCCCCGAACATGTCATTGTGCATTAATATCATACAATGAGTAAACATGGCAACCTGCAAAGAATGTTCGCTTATTGTCTCGTTGTGGGTATTATTCATAAGACCCCAACGGTTAATATACTTCATTCGGCTTATCATAGCAAAAAAATGACTGCTCATTATATTCATCTCCAAAAATTTCTAAATTTATAATGCAAAATATATTTTTTTATGTTATAATAAAGCGTGTGTATGCAAAAACAAATGCACTGCTAAAATATTAGTTATTATTATAACTCATATTTCTGATATAGTAAACAATTTTACTAAATGTTTTATTGGAGAATGTTGCATTGGTATGGATTTGAAAAACTATTTAAGAAATAAAAAGCATAATTACGGTATTATTTCCTTTCTGGCAGGATTAGGGCTTGCTATATTTATTTTTGTCCCTACAATGATTTACTGTAACGGGTATTTTATCTTTTACGGGGATTTTAACGCCCAGCAAATACCCTTTTATATGCAGGTTCATGATTCCCTTTGGAATGGGGATACTATGTGGAGCAGTACTACAGACCTTGGGGCAAACCTTATTGGCAGTTACAGCTTTTACCTTATAGGAAGTCCCTTTTTCTGGATTACTATGCTCTTTCCTTCATGGGCAGTACCCTATCTTATGGCGCCTCTGCTTATATTAAAATTTGGCTGTGCCTCCTCTACAGCATATCTGTATTTAAGAAGATATGTTTGCGACAGAAGATTTGCCGTACTTGGCGGGTTGATGTATGCCTTTTCGGGATTTAGCATTTATAATGTGTTTTTTAATCATTTTCATGAGGCTATAGTTATCTTTCCTCTTTTGCTTTTTAGCATAGATGAATTTATGTATAAAAAAAGAAAGGGCATTGTAGCCCTAACGGTATTTGCCTCATGCGTAATGAACTACTATTTCTTTGTGGGACAGGTTGTATTTGTAATCATATACTGGGTTATGAGGGTATGCACAAAAAGTTACCCGAAAATCAAGTTCAGACACCTTGTTTGCCTTGCCATAGAAGTATTGCTGGGATTTTTAATGACAGCAGTTATACTGCTTCCATCCATACTCACAGTTATTCAGAACAACAGGCTTTCCACATTACCTGACGGCTGGTCATCGGTGGTCTATGACTCTGAACAGAGATATGTTCATATTATTGAGAGCTTTTTCTTTCCCCCCGACATAGCCGCACGACCCAACTTTACCCCGGACAGCAACTCCAACTGGGCCTCCATTGCGGCGTGGTTGCCGCTTGTGGGTATGACCGGTGTTATTGGATTTTTACAGACAACAGGAAAACACTGGCTTAAAAAAATTATTCCCCTGTTATTTTTAATCGCTTTGGTACCAATCTTCAATGCTATGTTCCAGGGATTTAATATGAACTACTATGCAAGGTGGTTCTATATTCTTGAACTTATGATGATATTTGCAACTCTCAAGGCGTTTGAAAATAAAAGGGTAGACTGGCTAAAGGCAACAAGGCTTTCTGCCGGAATTACTGTGGCTATTCTCCTGCTTGTGGGAGCTATGCCCTACACAGATTACTCACAGGACGAAAAAAATCCTGTTACAAAACTGGGACTTGAAAATTATCCCGAACGACTATGGATTTACGGCGCAATCTCCCTTGTAGGCATATGTGCCTTTGGATTTATTGTTAAAGCATTTATTGGAGACAAGAAGAAGTTTATAAGGTTTACTTCAGTTGCTATGTCCCTTACAATTATTGTATACGGAAACCTTATTTTTTATTTTGGTGAACTCCAAAGCGGTACTACAAGGGAATTTCTCCTTGACTACGGTCTTAACAGAGGAGAAGATATTGACCTTGAGGATATTCAAAATGTAAGAAGTGACTTTTACTTTTGTGCAGATAATTTAGGTATGTACTGGAATATCCCCAACATACAAGCGTTTCATAGTATTGTGCCCGGTTCAATAATGGATTTTTATCCTAAACTGGATATCACAAGAGATGTTGCCTCCCGTCCGGAGGTGGACTCCTATGCGCTGAGAAGCCTTTTGTCTGTGAAATATCTTTTTGACGACCCGTCTGACCAAAATAATTTTTATAATAATGAAAAATATCAAATGCCCGGATGGGAATATTTGGACAACAGAAACGGTGTAGAAATTTTCCAAAACAAGTACTATGTTCCTATGGGATATATGTATGATAACTTTATTTGTGAGGAAGAGTTTGAAAAGATTGAAACCAAAAACAGAGACAAGGCCCTTTTAAAGGCTATGGTCCTTAGCCAAAAGCAGATAAAAAAATACGCCGATATTACAAACTATGTTGACGGAGAATTTGATTTACTTAATGATGAAACTACAGAAATAAACTTCAGAGGCATTTCTGACAGTTTCTCCTACAGAACCATAGATTATTACAGGGACTGTATAGAGAGAAAAGCCCAGTCCTGTCAAAACTTTCGGTATATTAACAATGGTTTTACCGCAGAAATAAACAACACAGGAGAGGATAATCTTCTCTTTTTCTCCGTTCCCTATGAAAAGGGCTGGAGCGCCTATGTAAACGGAAAAGAAACAGAAATTGAAAAGGCAAATATCGGTTTTATGGCTGTAAAGGTTCTTGGCCATACAAATAATAAAATTAAGTTTGTATACAAAACCCCCGGTCTTAGCGCCGGTTTTGGAATATCTGTAATTTCCCTGATTATATTCATAGGATATATGGTTATTACATATTACATTAGTAAAAAGAAAAGAGAAAAAAAGAAATTATAAGGAGATAATATAATGTCATTTGGCAAAAACATATTAAAATATAAAGACGATATACTAAAGGACCTTTCAACCCTTATTTCGTTCCAGTCAATTTCCGGTGAACAGCCGGAGGAATGTGTAAAGGCACTGAATTTTATGCTGGATAAGGCGGAGGAATTTGGTCTTAAAACAAAAAACATTGATAACATCGCCGGCCACGCAGAGCTTGGCAAGGGAGGAAGCCTTTGCGGTGTTCTCACTCACCTAGATGTAGTGCCTGCCGGAAACAACTGGGACACAATTCCATTTGACCTTACAAGAAAAGAGGGCAGACTTTTTGGCAGGGGTGTTGCAGACGACAAAGGCGCGGCACTTATTACGCTATACTGTCTTAAAGCTTTGAAAGACTCAGGTGTTAAAGGCAAAAATACCTTGAGAGCCATTTACGGAACTGATGAAGAAGTTGGTATGAAAGATATGGAGGCCTACTTTGAAAGGGAAGAAGTGCCGGAATACAGCTTTACCCCCGACAGTGAATATGGAATTTGCAGATGTGAAAAGGGTATTTTACAGCTTGAAATTTATGAAGAGGGACACACAGGCTCTACCCTCAACGAACTTCATTCGGGCAAGGCTGTCAATGTAGTACCTGCCACCGCTTATGCCCTTTTGGATTGTAGTGAGAACGACGACCACCAGCTTTTAAGATTTGCCGACGCTATGGAGAATAAGTTTGAATTTCACTACACTATTGACGGACTTATGATAATATCCCAGGGCAGGGCAAGTCATGCCTGTGAGCCGGAAAAGGGTGTAAATGCCGCAACCGCACTGGTTGAGCTTTTGTCATCAAACTTTAACTACCAACAGCTTGGCCCAATCTGCTCTTTCCTTAATTCCGCTGTGGGAATGGAAACAAACGGCAACTCTATGGGTATAAAAATGCGTGATAGTATTTCCGGACCCTTAACCGTTAATGTTGGATATATTCACATTGATGAGGGAGAGGCTAAAATCGGTATAGATATTCGCTATCCTGCGTCTATTGACGGAAGTATCGTGCTTTACAGGGTTAAAAAGGCGGCAGAAAACGAGGGTTTAAGTGTTAAAATCCTTAACCACTCAAAGCCACTGAATATTGACGAAAACGCTCCCATTATATCCCTTCTTAAATCCTCCTACAAAGAAGTTATGGGTGAAGAGCCGGAGTTGTATTCTACAGGCGGAGGAACATATGCGAGAATGCTTGACAACAAAGGTGTTGCATTTGGACCCCTCTTTAAGGATGACTACAGCAATATGCACAACTCAAACGAAAGCCTTGATGAAGAAAAATTTATGAAACACGCAGAAATTTGCCTTGAGGCTATGTATAGAATGTTTACGGGAGATTTTAACTGACATTATGGATAAGGAAAAGATACTTAAAATGCAGGCGCTTGCCTATTTGGGAAAAAATAACTGGGGTACTGCCATTGGTGGATTTTTTGTTATGATACTGCCCTTTTTACTGGTAATCCTTGGGGAAAGCTCTATAGTAAGTTTTCTAAATATTTATTTTGATTTAGAGAATTTGGATATATTAAATAGTACTATAATTTTGGGAATTGAGTTTATTGTAATCGTCACCGTCATTATGCTAAGCCCTGCCCTTACCGGTTATCAGCGCTTATGCTACAAGATTTCTAAGGGAGAAAAGGCGGAGCTTACAGATGTTTTCTATTACTTTAGGGGTTCCCTTTATGGGAAATGTCTTGCCCTTAATATCAGAGTTTTGGTAAGAATGTTAGTGTATTTTCTATGGTTTGGGGTTCTGGGTTATTTTGCCCTTGTGCACAATGTTTTTAAAAATAACACCCTGTTTTATCTATTTATCTTTTTTATCGTCATTCTTACTATAGGAGCTGTATTTATTTTACTTAGATATACGGTGGTTTCTTGTGTGTTTTTTGAGGACGAAAGCCTTTCCTCTAAGGAAATAGTTAAACTTGGCGTAATGTTTTCAAAAGAAAAACTCAGCACCATAAATATGCTGACCCTTACCTTCTTCCCGTATCTTTTGCTTTGTTTCTTTGTACTGCCTTTGATTTTTGTTGTTCCCTATCTTACGGTCACATATATGACAAATGGCAAGTGGATAACACAGCTGCACAAAACGGAAAATAATGAAAACTATGTAGCTGAAAACGGCTATTATCAGAATTATTAAACAAATGAAACCGAAAGGGACAAAACAATGACAGTTTCAATTTGTGTTATAGCTCTTAACGAGGGGGCTGTACTTGAAAGACTTTTTAGAGATATTACCAATCAGGATTATCCCCACGAAAAAATAGAAGTGGTACTGGTTGACTCCAACTCCAATGATAACACGGTAGAACTTATGGAGAATTTCAAAAATTCTAAACATGGCTTTAGCGGTGTTAAAATTGTTTCAAATAACAGAGGTAATCAGGCGTCAAGCTGGAATGAAGCACTAAAGGTTGCCACCGGCGATATTATTATAAGAATTGACGCCCACGCCAGTATTCCTGAGCAGTTTGTATCAAAAAATGTTTGTCATATTAAAGAGGGTGAAGATATTACAGGAGGCGGCAGACCAAACATTGTATCTCAACCATCTCCTTGGAAATTGACCCTCCTTGCCGCAGAGGAATCCCTTTTTGGTTCTTCTATTGCCTCCTACAGACGGCAAGTTAATGAAAAGGAATATCAAGACAGTATGTTTCATGCTGCCTACCGCAGAGAGGTTTTTGCAAAGGTTGGTGGATTTAATGAAAATCTTGGCAGAACAGAGGACAACGAAATTCATTACAGAATAAGGCGTGCAGGCTACAAACTTTGCTGTTGCCCCGATATAATTTCCTACCAAATGACAAGAAATACCCTTAGGGATATGATTAAACAGAAGTACGGCAACGGAAAATGGATTGGCCTTACCCTTGGGATTTGCAAGGGTTGTCTTAGTTATTTTCACTTTGTACCCTTTCTATTTGTAATGGCCATACTGGGAAGTGCTGTTTTTTCCGCTTTTGGAATTAATATTTTCTTAATTTTACTGGTATGTCTATATGGTCTGTTTAATCTTGTAAATACAATTTCCTGCTTTATTACCAGGGAAATTCAACCTCATTTTTTACTTCTTCCCGTACTTTTCCCCATTCTTCACATAGTATACGGCGTGGGAACCATTGTGGGACTTATAAAACTTCCCTTTTGGAAAAAAAATTTAGACGGAAGTGCCGAAAGGCAGATTGAAGAGGTAAAAAAGGCTATCATAAAAAATACTGTTAAATAATTTTACAGGCAGGTAAATAATATGTCAGAACCAATTAAACTTTCTAAAGAAACCATAAGAGAATTACAACTTAAAGAACTTGAATCATTAAGGGTATTTAAAGATTTTTGCAAAAAGAATGATTTGCTGTTCTTTTTCTGTGGCGGCTGCTGTATAGGTACACTCCGCAATCAGGGATTTATCCCGTGGGACGATGATATTGATATATTTATGCCAAGACCGGACTACGAAATTCTTCTGAGAGAATGGCCGAAACAGGTGGGTAATGATGGAAGATTTCGACTTCTGAAAACCGATGTTGGCACCACCTTTACAGGAAATATTTTTGCCACATTTGTTGACACAAACTATACCTGTGTAAAGGAAAATCAGGAATTTATTGATGTTCCCCACGGACTTGTAATGGATATTATGCCTCTTGACGGCTGTCCAAGCGGTAAAATCAACAGATATATGCAGCTTTTTAACTGTCTTATTTATTCCCTGTTTATGAGCGAGGTCGTACCCGAAAAGCACGGAGGGGCTGTTGCGTTTTTCAGTAAAATTCTTTTGGGTATTTTCAGGGGAAGAAAACTTCGTACAAAAATCTGGAAACACTGCGAAAAACGAATGACCCGTTTTAGTATTGATGAGTGTGAATACATAACAGAGCTTTGTGCAGGACCTCACTATATGATGAACGAGTACCCAAAAAGATGTTTTGAAAGCGCCCTTTGGGAACCCTTTGAGGGAGAGCTTTTCCCCATTCCCGTTGGCTATGATAAATACCTTAAAATTGCTTTTGGGGATTATATGGAATTACCGCCGGAAGAAAAGCAAGTTCCCCACCACGACCTTGTTCATCTTGATTTAAACAAATCCTGCCTAAAATAATTGAAAAAACAAATCAGATGTGTTATACTATTAGAGTATATTACATCTGATTTTCTTTTTGTCAGATGTGCTCGGATTCTATATTTTTTGCAAACTATAATGAAAAGAGGTTTTACCTATGGTATTTGGCGCTATTTTAGCAGGTGGCAGCGGCACAAGAATGCATATAAGCAATATGCCAAAGCAGTTTTTACCCCTTGATGACAAGCCGATTATTATTCATACACTTGAAAAAATGTTAATGTGTTCAAAAATTGATGTTATCTACATTGGAGTTAATCCTGCATGGCTTGGTTATATGTCCGACTTGCTGGAAAAGTATGAGCTGGACTTTGATGATAAGATTGTTCTTACCCCCGGTGGTAAAAACCGCAACGACACAATTTTTAATATTATTAATGAAATTGAAAAAAAGTACGGTGAGGACGAGGAAAATATTATTGTTACTCACGATGCCGTAAGACCATTTGTAACTCTTAGAATTTTAGATGAAAATATTGAAAACGCAAAAACATACGGTGCCTGTGACACTGTTATTTCTGCTGTTGACACCATTGTAATGTCTAAAGACCATGAACAGATTGATTCTATTCCCGACAGAACAATGATGTACCAGGGGCAAACTCCCCAAACCTTTAAAATTAATCTTATCAAAAACCTATATAAACAGCTTAAACCCTCCGAAAAGAACATTCTTACAGACGCATGTAAAATTTGTGTTATGAAGGGCGCTCCCGTTAAACTTGTTAAGGGCAACTCCTCCAATATTAAAATAACAACAATCAGCGATTATAAAATTGCCCAGGTTATTGTTGGGGGTAATATTGCTGAGCTGGAGGAAGAAAAGCAGTGATTAACTATGTCTATCAGCTTACCTCTCCCCAATTTTTCTCAGTAAAATACGAAGATATAGACATTAACAAAAAGGTTATTATAAGACCCAGATATATGTCTATATGCCATGCCGACCAAAGATATTATCAGGGCAACAGGGACCTTAAAGTTATGCGTGAAAAACTTCCTATGGCCCTTATTCACGAGTGCTGCGGTCAGGTTGTAATGGATAAAACAGGGCATTTTAAACCGGGACAGCAGGTTGTTATGATTCCAAATTCTCCCCAAAGGGATTTAGAGGGCAACATTCCCGAAGAAAGCACTTACTATGAAAATTACCGCCCGGGCACTAAATTTCTTAGCTCCGGTGTGGACGGTTTTATGAGAGAATTTGTTGATATTGAACCGGACAGGGTAATTCCCTTTGAAAATATTCCTATGCAGACTGCCGCCATTACGGAATTTGTTTCGGTTGCCTGCCATGCAGTTACAAGGCTGCAGAGAATATCCCACAAAGAAAGGGGTAACATAGCAATCTGGGGTGACGGAGCCTTGGCTTTTGTTGTTGCCTGTGTTTTAAGGTCAAAAATGCCAAAGACAAAGATTTATGTTATAGGTAAAAACCAGAGAAAACTAAGCAGATTTTCATTTGTTACAAAAACTTTTTTAACTTACAATATTCCAAAGGATTTACAGGTTGACCACTCCTTTGAGTGTGTCGGTGGCGAGGGTGCACTTGACGCAATAAATGATATGATAGAATTTATTAAGCCACAGGGTTCAATGGTGCTTATGGGCGTTTCTGAAAATAAGGTTGCCATAAACACAAGGCTTGTACTTGAAAAGGGTATTACAATTATTGGCTGTTCAAGAAGCGGCAGAGCCGATTTTGAATCTGCCATTAAGTTAATGGAAACCCAGAGGATACGCAGACGACTCTCCTCTATTATCTACGAGGACGCCCCGGTCAGAACCTTTGACGATATGCACAGAGCCTTTGCAGATGATTTGAACACACCTTTTAAAACAGTTTTTGAATGGAAAGCGTAATGGACAATCTACAAAGATTTATATTAGAAAAATGGACACAAAATGATTATGACAGCTTGCTCCTGTTTGTTAAGGAGCAGGCTGATTTTAAATACAAAAAATTTCATTCCGGCATTGTTCCAAACAAAAGTCCCCACTATTTTATTGGGGTGCGTATGCCTGAGCTTAGAAAAATAGGTAAAGCTATCAGCAAAGGAAACGGCAGAAGTTTTCTTAAATTTCCTAAAAAGAATTATTATGAAGAGAGCATACTTTACGGCATTGTACTTTGTAATTTAAAAACGGAGAACTACAATGAATTTTGCACACTGTTTGACAGCTTTGTTTTAAGGATAGACAACTGGGCAGTCTGCGATTTAATCAGCGGTAAAAGCAGAGATTTTAACAAATACAAAAAGGAATATTTTTCTTATATAGAAAAATATATTTACAGTGACAATCCTTGGGCTATCAGATACGGCATAATTACTATGTTTCAATACAAAAATAACAAGGAATATCTTTCAGAAATTCTTAATAGGCTCAACAGTATCACATACGATTTTTATTATGTAAAAATGGCGAAAGCCTGGCTTACCGCAGAGCTTTTTGTATATTACTTTGACAGAATGTTTAAGTTTCTTTTAAAGAATAATTTTGACAGAGAAACAATGGTTATGACCTTTGGAAAAATTCGCGACAGTTATCGAATAAGTGAAGAAAATAAAGAAAAAGTGAATTTTTTTAAAAAGAAGTATCTTGACAATACCCTATAGCATAGTATAATAGTAGTGAACAGAATAGTTGTCTTCGGGGCGGGGTGAAATTCCCCACCGGTGGTAAAGTCCACGAGCCAAAAGCTGAACCGGTGCAATTCCGGTACCGACGGTATAGTCCGGATGAAAGAGGATTGACGCATACTGCATTTGTACTTAATTGCTTGCAATATTATTGTACTCTTTGCCCCACAGGTAACTGTGGGGATTTTTTTATGATGATGACTACTTTGTATCAGAAAATATTAAGGAGGTCATTATTATGACAACAAAACAATCTATGAACATAAGAACCTTATGTTCCATGGCTATGCTTACAGCCATTGCAATAGCGGCAGATTTGCTGTTAAGACTGCCTAACATCGGCGGTTTCCTTACCTATGAACCAAAAGATGTTGTACTGACAATCGGAGGGTTCATCTTTGGTCCTGTCCAGGGTATTATTATGTCCCTTGTAGTTTGTCTTGTAGAAATGATTACTATAAGCAGCAGCGGACTGATTGGCTGTACTATGAATTTTCTTGCATCGGCCGTATTTGTAGGGGTTGCTTCCACTGTTTACTACAGAAGAAAAACACTTTCAAGGGCAATAATAGGCCTTGTCTGCGGTTCTCTTTCAATGATAATTATTATGCTTTTATGGAATTATATCCTAACTCCTATATATACGGGTATGCCAAGGGAGGCCATACTTGATATGTTTCTTCCTCTGTTAATTCCCTTTAATGCCATTAAGGCCGCTCTAAACTCAGCTCTTACACTTCTTCTATACAAAGGCGTTGTTACTGCCCTAAGAAAGGCAAGGCTCATCCCTACAAGAGAAAGTGCTGACAACGAGGAAATGAAAAGGTCAAACACTTTTATTATTGTTGCTGTTTCTGCTCTTATTACAATCACACTTATACTTACACTTTTAATCTTTGCAGATATTTTATAATTTAATGAATTAAGGGGTTGTATCAAATGATACAACCCCTTAAATTTATATTTTACTTTTCGTCTGTATTATTTTTTGCCTTTTTTAGAGCCCTGTTAATAAATATTGCTGTATAAAGGTCGGCAACACCGTTCACAATAAGCACTACACCTGCAAAGACCATAAGAGTTTTTGCAGTGAACAGAGGATTAAACACCACCACTAATCCGGCGGATACAAAAATTCCTGCCAGGATAAGAATTGACCACCAGCGCTTTGCACCGATTTTGTTAAGGTCAAGGGAGTATTGCAGTTTTAATACTCCGTCTACAATAAGAACAAATCCAAATATTGTTGCAATTACGCTTTCAAAAAATTCAGGATTTACAAAGATTGAGATACCTAAAATTATAAGTGTAACAGAGGATACAAGTCCAAACGAACCGAAAATCTCATTCCTTTCACTGCCCAGGTACATAAACAGTTTAATTATACCCCATACGCAGAGAAGAGATGCTGTAATATAGCAGATAATATGGGAGGATTGTTCAGGCATTAACACAAATAGAGCACCTACTCCAATGAGAGCCAAAGCCACATAGATAAAATCGTTTTTAAAGTTTGATACCTTGTTTTTATTTTCGCTCATAAATAACACATCCTTTATAGATTTTTATATAGCTAAAGTACAGGTATTTCAAAGGCGTCCTTTATACTGTCATAATGCAGGAAAATTCCTTGATTTGCAAATTCTTTAATTTGTTCAATATCTGCAAGCATAAAGTCTGTAGTTTCTGTTTTCTGATTATTTACATCATCTTCTGTAAAGTCAAGTGTAAAACGATACACATCAACAAAGTAATTATCTCCCTCTCCGGGGTTTTCCCTGTGGTATGTAAATAGATACCTTACATCTGCATCTGCAACATCAAGACCTGTTTCCTCAGAAACTTCTCTGCGTACAGCCTCCTCTGAACTTTCACCTGCCATTGCAGCTCCGCCGGATACTTCCCACCAGCCCGGTGCCCAATGCTTATCCATTGAACGCTTTGTAATGAGGAATTTACCGTCAGGCCTTGAAACCACTCCTAAAACTGTTAGGTGATATTCATCGTCCTTTAAAACCCAGTCATTACGCCGCATTGTTCTTCCGGTAGGTTGTTTATTTTTGTCGTATATATCCCAATATTCCTGTTTCTTGTCCATTTATTTCTCCGTTCATTTAATAATTTGATTATATATTATTTCCTATATTTTTGCAAGAATTTGTATATATTCACCCTCGGGTGTGGTCTGCACCCTTTTATGGTTTGCCTTGATGCCACTGTCCGTATCAAAGATTATACCCTCAAGCCTGCTGAGTTTTTGCTCATAGGAAATAATTTCTTCATATCTGCTAAGAAGTTTATCTCTGTAATTCATTTTCTTTCTCATTTCTGTTTTTGAAAGATTATCATTTGGGTCAATGTATAAATTTTCAAGTTTTTCTTCATAATAGGCTTTCATCATTTGCAGATGGCTTTCCTTTACACCGGTTACAGTTTCATAACTCCACCTATGCATATATGTCAGAACCTTTAGTCCTGCCTTTTTTCCGCTTTGGAACATCCAATAAATCGGCCTTTTGCCTGACGCTCCAACTGTATAGTTTGAAAGGTGTTCCCTATAAAAATCATTAAAGAAATAATTTCTTATCTGTTCCCTTGGTGTAATGCCCTTTGTTTTCAGGGCGTTGCCGATGAATTTCAAGTTTTCTTCAAGATGTTCCTTTCCGAAAACTGTTTCCACAAATTTTACAAAATAGCTGACTATATCCTTGTCATAATCCTCCATATCAGTAATAACAACACAGTTATCAAACACCGGACGAAAAGTCTTATAATTATTTATATCCCAGTCGTCACCGGAATAGACAACCCCTGCTTTATCAAGGCTGTATCTTCCGAAAATACAGCCCACTGCGTAGGAGATAAAAGAGCGTACATCTCTTGGCAAGTCACCTTTTTTCACTGTAATGTCCCTGTCATCAATCTTTGCCTTAAAGCTGTCACCAAGATTATAGATGTCAATAAAGATTTCATTTAACTTTTCTTCATTTTCTTTAAGTCTATTATGCCTTTTTAGGGCTACCTGCGTCCATTTGGCAAATGTATCTGCAAGGTTGTTTTGCCTGTATGCTATAAATGGGTGAGTTTTGAAATCCCATGAGGTTTCATAACTATCCCAATCTTCCTTTGAAAGCCTTATATTTTCCTTTACAAGGTTTATAACGGTCTGTTCATTACTTTTTGAATGAATAATCGGCAATCTTGAAATATCCCCTACCTGACAGTTCATAGTAGGAGCCAGAAGTTTTATAACCTCCGTAGCAATAGATGTGTTGCAAAAACCTAAGTAGTAAAACAGTTTTTCCTCACTGGTATAGAAAGACATTCCTGCAATATCTGAAATAGCATATCTCTTATACCTGAAAGCCGGTTTAACTGTAATAAGGGACCAGGTTGCAAGGGGCATGAATTTAAGTTCGTCATTATAATCCTGGGTATGTCTTTTATCCTTCTTTGCCATACCTATAACAACTTCTCCTCTGTTCTGCCAGTCAATAAGGTAGTCGTTATTGCCGTACCATTTTCGATATTCCCCGCCCTTATTATATGGAAAATACTTTTTACCGCTGTTATATGCGTCGTCTGCACTTTTCGCCCCATAATTTACGGAGCTGTTTTTAACCTCCCACCAAAGCCGCAAAAATCTTTCATTATCACCGGTTTTCATACCGTTGCGGGCAAGGGTTAATTCACCAAGGGTCATACCTTTATCAAATGCCTTCATAAAATTTTCCCCAAGCCAATATGCCACAGGCTCCCCGGGAATTTTTGCAAAATCAAGCTGGTCTGCACAGTAATGATTTTCTATGTTAAAAAACTGCTCCTGCTTTTCACTTCGTCTGCCGTAGTTATAGTCTGTAAGCCGTACAGCCTTAACCTTTTGAAATGGACTATGTTTGCGATTTACCCAGGTTACCACAGGAAGATGTCCGATTTTACCCTCGAAAAGTTCTGTCCCAAAATCAATGATTGAATTAAGCTGGAAAGAATGGAGAAGATACTTTCTCATATTTTCAAAACTTTTTATATACATCCAGGAAACTGTGGTAATCATGGCAATTAGACCCTCCTCTTTTGTAAGGACGCCCAGTGCCTTGTGTATAAAAACTGTTGCCAAGTCATTTTTCGCAATATTATATTCCTTTGCAACATACTGGGAAAGTTTAGTACTCATTCTTGAATTGTTGAGATAAGGAGGGTTTGTCACTACAATATCATAGTGCTGTGACATAATCTCCGCCTGCCTTACAAGGGGTAAAAACTTCTGCAAAACCTCTTTTCTTAAATTTTCTTCCTCCCTATTTTGGGGAAGTATATTCTCTATTTCTTTAATACGACCCTTGATTGCAGGCAAATCCACCTTACGCATATTTATTATACTGCCGTATTCCTTTGCGTCATAGAATACAGTTACTATGTACTCAAACTCCTCCCTAAGCCTTTCGTTAGGGCCTGCAAAGTAATTCATTACATCTATAAGTGAATTAATACTGTTGCTCTGCTGTATCCCACAAAGGTTAGACCTGCATTTTGTTTTCACAATATTATTATCATATTGATATGCTTTCATCATAAGGGCAAAATATGCCAGTGAATAGGCCCTGTCGTCAATATCAATGCCGTAAATATTGTTTTCCAAAATCATTCTTACAGCCTTACTTTGAGTATATCCCATACTTAAATAAATTTGCATAAAAATTTCAAAGGCATACACCAAAATATGACCGCTGCCCATACAGGGGTCAATGAATTTTATTTCTGATAAAGAAATATTTTTCCTTTTCTCTCTAATTTCCCTAAGTGTGTTAGAGGACGGGTTTTCGTCATCAATATAATAACGCCATTTTTCTATAAAAGAATTAATTTTACTTTCCTCATTGTTCCCCGCCATGTGGTCAATCCATAGTCTGCCTAAGGTATTTTCCACCATATATTTTACCACCCAGTCAGGTGTATAAAGCTGGGTGGCCACAGGGAGATAACGGGGACTTATCTTCTTTTTAGACATATCCCCGTCATAAAGCTGATTAAACATATCTGTGTTATAGTACTGGTGGAACCAGCCAAGTATCTCTACTCCTCCGGTAAAATTATCTACATCAACATTATTTACAAGTCTTGTTATAACACCGTCATTTTCCCAGGAAACGGACAGGAGCATTTTGCAGTAATCTGTCAGTTGGTCTGTAAATACAGTCATATTTTCTTCAATGTAACTGCATACCTTTATAAAGAGAAATGTATACTTCTCATCTCTATTATTGCAACTGTGGATAATAGATTTTTCGCTTTCACTGTACTCCAGAATAGTGCCATAGGGATTTGTCACAATATACGGTGCTTTGCCATTGTTGGGAAATAGAGAAAACTTAGGTGGAAGAATTTTATTCACTTCCATATATCTCAAGGATATAATCCTGGTAAACCAGGTGTAGGCTATATCCTCCACAAGACTGTTATATGCCTCTCCGTAATCAGTCAAATCTTTAGACTTTATAGCGGAAATAAAATTTTCTCTTACCTCTGCCTGTTCTTTGCTAAGGTGTCCGTAATACTGTGATATACCGCCTTCTGTTACGCCCAAAAAACGGGCATTTGATTTTATGTTCTCAATTAATTTATGCCTTGCATATATGGCAAAATTTTTAATTGCTGTTCTGTCCATTATCTTCTTCCCTATACTGCGTTATTTTCATCAATAATTAAAATGCCCAGTTACCATTTTTAAATATTTCTACTCTCTTGCCCTCTTTTGTTACAGCAGTAATATTAAGGTCTCGGTTGCCTATCATAAAATCTACATGAATAAGACTGTCGTTAATACCCCTCTCCCTGCACTGTTCAAGGGTAAGCTCTTCGTAGTCTTTGAGGCAGTTTGTAAAGCCCTGGCCAAAGGCAAGGTGGCAAGCGGCATTTTCGTCAAAAAGAGTGTTGTAAAAGAGAATTTCACTATTTCGTATGGGGGAATCGTAGGGTACAAGGGCAACCTCTCCAAGATAGGCAGAATTTTCGTCCATATTAATAATTGATTTTAGCAGTTCTTCATTTTTTTCTGCCTTAACCTCTACTGCCTTGCCGTTTTCAAATCTTACAGAGAAGTTTTCAATAAGCTGACCCTGGTATGAAAGGGGCTTTGAGGAATATACAATACCCTCGGCTACACCTTTCTTTGGTGTAATAAAAATTTCTTCCGAAGGAATATTTGCATTAAATTCAATGTTGGAACCAAGGGTTTTCTCACTACCTCCAAGGAATTTTGCAGTATCAATCATACCCACCCTGAAGTCTGTACCGTTTGAAGATTTGTATTCAAGTGTTTCTATACCCAAAGAATTGAGATAATTACATCGCTGTGCTAAATCCTCGTTATGTTCTTCCCAATTTTTGATTGGATCCCCATTTGCCCTTGAAGTGTATAGGATAGCCTGCCAAAGCTTTTCAACGGCTGATGACTTTCTTTCATTTGGAAATACTTTCTTTGCCCAGTCTGCCCCGGGAACGGCAGCAATACACCATTGATACTTATTATCCATTTGGTCACGGTAGGGTTTTGTTATTTTCCTTTTTATCTGCTGGCTTTTCACCAGTTTCTCCATATTTACGCCTTTAAGGCCGTCAGGGTCTTCACTTTCAAGATAAATAAGAGCAGGGAGTGTATCAACCTTATGCTGAAGCCTTGCCTTTTCCCACTCTTCCACTTTAGAGAGTATTTTTTCTTTCTGCCAACGAACATGAAGTTTTGTAAGGGGCATATATGTCCAGTCAACTATAACTTTTCCTGCGCCTGCCCTATAACATTCTTCAACCAGCATTTTTACAAATTCAGGCTGGTCAAGTTCTGCGGTAATATAAACCTCCTGCCCTTTTTGGACATTAACTCCCTTTTTGGCAATTAATTTTGCATAATTTCTTAAATCAGTTTTCTTCATATATATCACCTGTTAAATTAATTTCATATACTTTATTATTATACTATATTTGCCTATAAAATACAATTAAAATGGTAAATTAAGAGTTAGTAAGCAAAGTATTGCAAGTAAGAATTTCTTTATAGCCTTATTTTTATATAAAAAATTCGCAGAATGTTTCCATCTGCGAACATAATATAAAAGTATTTTTATCATTAACCAAAGATATATTATCACATTACCAAAGATTTTTCAACATATTATGGATAAATTAAGGTCTAATTAAATAATTATCTGCAATATATTATACTATTATATTATTTTTAATGGTCAAAAACTTCGTCAAGTTTAAAATATAAGTATCTTTGTTGAAAGGATTTGTTTTTATGTCAAGACGAGGAGAAAATATTTACAAAAGAAAAGACGGACGCTGGGAGGCAAGATATGTTAAAGAAATATCTGTTGACGGGAAAAAGATTTATGGCTCTGTTTATGCTCATTCTTATCAGGAGGTTAAGTGTAAACAATTAGAAATGGTCAGTAATAATGCAAAAATCTCAACAAAAAGGGTTGGTTTAATAGTTGATGATATTATGTACGAGTGGATATGTGCCAATAAGCATAGTATTAAATATTCAACTTATGTGAAATATAAGACAATTATAGAAAAACACATATCCCCTTTTTTGGGCAACATACAGGTGAATTTACTTTCTTCTAAAATAATATCTAAATTTATTGAAAATAAGTTGTCCTGTAAACACTCCGGCAGGGCACTCTCTGTTACAACCGTTAATAACATTTTGGTTGTTTTAGGAATGGGACTTGAATATGCTGAAAATGAATATAAAATTAATTTGCCAAAGGTACAACTTATAAAACAACCAAAAAAGGAAATGAGGGTTTTAACAATTTTTGAACAAAAGACCTTGGTTAATTATCTTATAAATCATATGGATAATTATAGCTTTGGCATTTTGTTTGCCCTTTGTACCGGAATAAGAATTGGCGAACTATGCGCCCTACAATGGAGCGATATTGTAGATGGAAAAATTAAAATCACAAAGACTATGCAGCGGATTAATAAAAACGGAAAAAGCATAATTTTAATAACCGAACCCAAAACGGATAAATCAAAGAGAATAATCCCAGTTCCGCCTGTAATAAATAAGTTAATTGTTAAAAAGAGAAAAGCAAATGGATATGTAATACATCAAGAAAACAACAAGTTTATTGAACCAAGGCTAATGCAGAAAAAATTTGCCCAGATTGTAAATGCCTGCGGTTTACAGGATGTACATTTCCATACATTAAGGCACACTTTTGCAACAAGATGTGTAGAGGCAGGTTTTGATATAAAGACATTGTCAGAAATTCTTGGCCATACAGATGTTAAAACAACGCTGAATAGATATGTACATTCATCTTTTGAGTTAAAACAAAAAAATATGAATAAACTAAAATTTGTAATTTAAAATTTTATTTGTGGTCAAAATATTGGTCACTGATTACCAATAAATTAAGGTAATTAGTGACCTTTTTACTTTTGTTCGCAGATGGAAACATTCTGCGAATAAAACAAGATGACTTATTATAGGAAATTAATATAAGTAGATATTAAGTTGAATTTTAATGTGTTTTTGTCCTTTGAAAATTGTAAAATACAATTCATATATTTGTTAGGCATATAATCTATTTTCTATTATTAAATTAATGGGGGGAAAATCGTATGTGTCGAAAAAAAATATTAATTTTTCCGGCTGGAACAGAGATTGCATTTGAAATATTTAATGCATTAAAATATTCAAAGTTTGTGGAACTCTTTGGAGGAACCAGTGCTAATGACCATTCCGAATTTGTCTACAAAAATCTAATTAGAAACTTCCCATATGTAGATAGCCCTGACTTTATAGAGTATCTAAATAATGTTATAGAAAAATATGATATTGACGCTGTTTATCCTGCGCATGACAGTGCAAGCGTTGTTTTGAGTGAGAATGCAGGAAAAATAAAAGCCAAGGTAATAATATCTGAGGCAAAAACAACAACATTATGTAGATCCAAAAAAGACACATATAAATATTTTGCCGGAGAATCATTTATACCTGAATTTTATGAGAGCGCTAACGATGTTCCGCAGTTCCCTGTCTTTGTCAAACCAAGTGTCGGACAAGGTTCAAACGGTGCAGAAAAAATTGACACTATGGAAGAGTTAAAAATTCATTTAAATAATGACCCTTCCTTAGTAATTTGTGAATATTTACCCGGTATGGAATATACTGTAGATTGTTTTACTGACCGTCACGGTACTCTGCGGGTTGTTAAACTCCGTAATCGGGAAAGGATTCGTTGCGGAATTAGTGTTCGTTCTAAATTGCTCGATACAGACAAAGATGTTCTATCAATAGCCAATAAGATAAATAACAAGCTCAGATTTAGAGGCGCATGGTTTTTTCAACTTAAAAAAGACATTAATGGTGAATATAAATTAATGGAGATTTCTCCCCGCATTCCCGGTACAATGGGTTTATCCAGAAATTGTGGTATTAATTTTCCCATGTTAACCTTATTTGATTTCTGGGGGTATGATGTTTCAGTAATTGATAATAACTACCCTTTGATATTAGATAGGGCATATTACAATGCATATAAAATTGATATTAAATATGAACATGTGTATGTGGACTATGATGATACCCTAATAATTAATGGCGCCGTCAACAAAAAAATAATAGCTTTCCTTTATCAGGCGGTAGAGAAAGGGAAAAAAATTCATATCCTTTCAAAACACAAAGGCAATTTTTTTGATGATTTAAAAAAATACAAAATTTGTAAAAATTTATTTGACGAAATTATTATAATTCCTGTAGATAAAGACAAGAAGGACTTTATTAGAGAAAAGCCTTCCATATTTATTGATGATTCATTTGCAGAACGCAAGGCTGTATCTGAGAGTTTACATATCCCCGTATTCGATTTGGATATGGTGGAAAGTTTAATTGAATGGCAAATTTAAATTGTAAGGAGAATATTAATATGATAGATTTCCCTGAAGTACCAGGCTATCCTAAAGAAACTTTAAAAAAGGTACAAGGTAGATTGCTTGAAATGGCTAAAAGTATTTGTTCAATTCTCGAAAAAAATGATATACCCTATATGTTAGCACTCGGAACCCTGCTTGGCGCTGTAAGACATC
This sequence comes from uncultured Clostridia bacterium, assembly GCA_947632335.1. Classification (GTDB taxonomy): domain Bacteria; phylum Bacillota; class Clostridia; order Oscillospirales; family Acutalibacteraceae; genus Ruminococcoides. Next base: position 34,726 of record CANROX010000007.1, on the reverse strand, counting down.
AGGGGTTTATTCCATGGGACGATGACTTTGATATATTTATTTTTGATGATGTTTATGAAGATGCTATTAAGTGTCTTAGAAAAGAATTGCCAAGTAATTTATTTTTAGAGGATGACTTATCTGAACCTCTATACTTTCATGCGTGGGCACATGTAAAAGATTTGTGTTCAGAGGTAGAAAACGAGGCGTACCCACATGATGGTGTATATGCACATAAAGGTCTTAGTGTTGACCTTTACCGTGCACAACAAATAGAGAAGAAAGATTTATCAGACTATATTAACGAGCAAAACAAAATTTATATTGAAAGACGAAAATCAAAGGGTCTTATTTCTGATAAAGAATATAATGATAGAATGTTTAAATTAAATGAGAACATTCGTCTATCTGAAAAAGAGAAATGTGTGGATACGACAAAAATTTATGGTTTTCTAACTGATTATAAATGCAAATTCATGTATGTTTCAGATATTTTTCCATTAAAGAAATATGTATTTGAAGATGCAAAGTTTTATGGTCCTGCAGACGCTAAATCCGTTTTGAAAAAAAGATATGGAAATTTTATGGATTTTCCGCCTTTTGAGAAGCGAATTCGGCACTATTCCCATGTCAATATATATTTTTAAATTTTTTGGGGAAACAAATAATATGAAGAGAGTTATTACATATGGAACATTTGACCTGTTACATTACGGCCATATTAACTTGCTAAAACGGGCCAAGGCACTTGGGGATTACCTAATTGTCGTCCTTTCAACAGATGAGTTTAACTGGAAAGCAAAAAAGAAGAAATGTTACTTTAACTATGAGAACAGAAAGGCACTCCTTGAATCAATTAGATATGTAGACCTTGTAATCCCGGAGGAAAGCTGGGAACAGAAAAAAACAGATGTTCATGAGTATCACATTGATACATTTGTAATAGGTGATGATTGGCAGGGGAAATTTGACTTTCTGAAAGACGAGGGTGTAGATGTTGTTTATTTGCCCCGTACACCTGAAATTAGTACTACACAAATAAAGAAAGATTTGAATAAAATGTAAAATAGCATTTATGCATTGCAAAATGGACGCCATCATTTGTGTTATCTACAAAAAAGGCAGACACCTAAGTTTGTGTCTGCCTTTTTATAATGTAAAGTTTTCCCTCAGCCAATGTGCCACGCCGTTATTGTTGTTTGATAATATTTCTTTTGTGGAAATTTGTTTTAGCCGGTCAACAGCATTTTTAACGGCATAACATTCGTCAGAAATCTGAAACATTGGAATATCATTGACTGCGTCCCCAAAGGATATTATCCTATTAAAATTATAAATATTCTTTAATCGAATAATAGCCTCTGCCTTTGAGGCGGACTTTGGCATAATCTCACACCAATAATACTCGTTATAAATATCCTGTTGAAAAGTCACCCGAAGATTTTTGTTAGTCTTTACCTCATCATAAAATCGGGAAAGTTCCTCCCTAGTTCCTATTAAAGTGAAATAAAAAATATCCCCTGTATAAAGTTTTCCATTATCCTCCAGAGGCATCATTCTTTTATCCCCTTTTCTGCTGTCAAGATAAAGTCTTATACCCTCATTAACTTTATTTCTGTCATAACTGACACACTCCCTGTCACCAATAAAAGAATACACCAAAGGGCTTAGTTTGTGTTTCTTGATTTTTTCAATAACAAAACGCTTTTCTATATCTGTAAAAGTGGTTGAAGAAATTATCCTGCCGCTTTCCTTATCCATAATAAAAGCGCCGTTATATACAATGACAGGCAAATTTAATTTTAAATTATTTGTTATTTCTCTTGAGGAATTAAGTGACCTGGCTGTGGCAAAGGTAAAATTCATTCCCTTTTCAATAAGAGAATTTATTGTCCTTACAGTATAATCCGATAATTCTATATTAGAATTAAGAAGTGTTCCGTCCAAATCAGAAACATAAAGTGTTTTCATATGATACCTATTTTTCAATCTCCAGAAAAGTTTTTATATTTTTTCTGGAGTATATTTCATTTTCAGCGGAACGGTCCTCCCTGCCTACAATTACATAGTCATCAAATTCCGCAATAATAATAAAGACAAATACAAAACAGACTCGGTCATCGAAAACAATTTCCCGGTTAAATGAACTTACTCCTAATGAAAATATATCATTAAATCATATATCTCACAATTATTAAGAATAAAGTTAAGTTTTGTATGTCAATAAAAATAAAAAAATAGCCAGAAATCTGATAAGTCGAGTAGGCTTCGAAATGCCTACCGAGTTTCGTCATTCTGGCTATATTAGTAATATAACATATAAAAACAGAAAAGTCAACATAAAATGTATACATTTTTTAAAAATTTTTTCTGTCTGTATATAAATTAAAAAACTATGATTGTCATATCCATAATAATAGTTTTAATTTTGCAAGGGCGATTTATAATTCTATATTAGAATTAAGAAGTGTTCCGTCCAAATCAGAAACATAAAGTGTTTTCATCTGATACCTTTTTTCAATTATTTATTTCCATCAATATTAACTATTACATATTCGCTGTGCTGTTCCGTTCTGATTGGATATCCCCAGCTTGCAATACCTGAGGAGGTAATTGCAGTATATGTATCAAGAATTTTCTCTCCGTAAGTAAGCTCAAATATTCCTGTTTTTTCAGCAATAATACCGGCGGGCCATATTTGTCCGCCATGTGTATGGCCGGAAAGCTGCAGGTCAACACCTGCCTCACTGCATTTTTTCAGTTCCCGAGGCTGGTGGTCAAGATTTATTATATACTTTGACTTATCAACATACTCCAGAAGAGTTTTTATATCTTTTCTGGAGTATATTTCATTTTCAGCGGAACGGTCCTCCCTGCCTACAATTACATAGTCATCAAATTCCGCAATATTGTCCCTTAAAATTTTTATACCGCTGTCAACAATAGCCCGTGTCAGCTCTTTATCAGTAAAGTTTTTATGGTTACCGTAAATATTTCTGTCGTGATTTCCATATACATAGAATACACCGTCACGACTTTTTACATTTGAAAGTATATCAAAGGTATCTATCATTTGTTTCCTTGTGGTACTTTCATCAACAATATCCCCAACAAGCAAAAACACATCGGGTTTTTCTTCACTGATTTTATCCATATGTTTTTGCAGGGTTTCTGTATCCATTGTTGTACCCATATGAAGGTCGGAAATCATTGCAACCTTAAGGTTTTTACCCCTGTCCCACTTATCTGTTTTGTAGTTATATTCCGTTTTAACAACATTCACCATATTGCAGTAACCAAAGACTCCAATTAACAGAGTAATACAAATTGGTACAATACCTGCCTTATAAATAATATTTCTCTTCTTTTGAAAATTTACATTTTTTACAGTCTTTCTAAGAATAAAGGAGATAATCTGGCAGATAAGTCCTGCAAACACAAGATGCAGCATTAGGATAACTGCGGTATATCTAAAAAGATAAATACAAGTTCCGCCCACTGAAAGTAAAATTGCAATAGCCCATATCCTTGATATTCCCTTTTTATCTGTAAAAAGGGAAACTATCCTCTTTACAAAAAAGAAGAGATAAACGGCCGTAAGAAATACTATTGATGAAATTAAAAGTAGAAAGAATGTCATAACTTGACCTGTCTTTTTAATAAAATATTTTTGTACACTTATATTAAAACAAGCAGTTGACATTTGTCAACTGCCCTTAATTAACAATTTTTTTGACCTTTTTAATCTTTTGTGCATGAGCCATTTTAAGCGTATATAATCATATATCCTGCCTACCCCAAAGCGTTTGGACAAAAACAGACCCAATTCAGCCGTAAGTATTCCTGCAAATATGTCCACAAACACATGCTGTTTTACAAAAACAGTTGAAACGCATATGAGAACAGCAAGAATAAACCAGACAAAAGTATATGCTGAATTGGTTTTCTTGCACCTCATAGCCCCTCTAAAACAGAGCCAGCTCTCCATACAATGTATTGACGGGAAAAGATTGTTAGGTTCATCAGAGAAATAAGTAAGATTTATAAGCCAATTAAATAACCCGTCCGCCTGACCCACATCTGCCCTTTTCATTTCTGTAGGCACTATAATAAAAAACAAAAAGCAAACAGTTTTTGCTATAAGTTCAGCGGCAAAAATCTCGTTACATAAAGACCTGCTCTCTTTTATAAACACAAAGAAACCTATTACCCACAACAGGTAGGACAAAATGTAAATCACTATAAATGACGGCACAAAAGGTATTATGTCATCAAATTTTGTAGAAAAATCATAATGGGCAAGCCTATCAGTAAATATTCTGCTAATGTTATAAACTAAAATGTTCCATACAAGGCAGATTATCACCGGTATGTACCCATATTTCGGTACAATTCGTCTTTTCATAACAATAATTTTATCACAGTAAATTTTAAAAATCAACATTGAATGGCTATAAAGTATTGGAAATACCCTAATAAGAAAATGTAAAAAAAACAAGAAATTTTATATAATTTGTTGCTTTACTACACTAAATTATATATAATAGAATATATGTATAATAAAATAACTTTACCAATAAAAATTTTTAAGGAGTGAAAAAATGGAAGCAATACAAGATATGCTAAATACCATTGACGACGCTGTCTGGGGACCCGTAATGCTAATTCTGCTTGTTGGTTCAGGAATATTCCTAACCTTTAGGCTTAAATTCCTGCCGTGGAGAAATTTATTCCCCTCGCTGAAAACACTATTCAGCAAAAAATCAAGAAAAAAGCAAAACGGCGGTACAGGAGATGTTTCACCTTTTGCTGCACTTATGACTGCCCTTGCGGCTACCATTGGTACAGGCAACATTGTAGGCGTTGCCACAGCTATGGTATCAGGCGGTCCGGGAGCGCTGGTTTGGATGTGGCTTTCCGCCGCATTTGGCATCTCAACAAAATTTGCCGAGTGTTCCCTCGCCATTAAATACAGAGTCGTAAACAGCAGAGGTGAAATGCTGGGCGGTCCTATGTATTCAATTAAGGCAGCTTTTAAGGACAAACTTCCCGGAAAAATACTGGCAGTTCTTTTTGCAGTATTTGCGGTAATCGCATCTTTTGGCATTGGAAACCTTACCCAGGCAAACTCAATATCCGACGCTGTAAATTCCACATTCTCCGTCCCTACTTGGGTTACCGGACTAATTCTTACTGTATTTGTTCTCCTTATAGTTATTGGCGGTATTCAGTCAATTTCAAAGGTTTCAAGTATTCTAGTTCCTGCAATGGCCATTTTCTACATACTCGCCGGAATTGTTGTTATATTTGGTAATATTGGAGGTATTCCAAGCGGTTTAAAAAATATTTTCGTAATGGCATTTTCCGGAAAATCAGTTGCCGGAGGTATTGCCGGCACGCTGACTGCTACCATTATGAACTCCATACGATTTGGGGTTGGACGAGGCGTATTCAGTAACGAAGCAGGTATGGGTTCTGCTGCTATCAGTTCTACCGCTGCACACACTGACAGCCATGTAAGACAGGGTTATATCAGTATGTGCGGTACATTTCTGGACACCATTGTTGTATGTACTATCACCGGCCTTGCTATTGCATCTTCCGGCGTACTGGGAACGGTTAATGCTGATTTTGAGGGCAAATATATTATCGAAAACAACACTATGACTATTTCCTCTCATCAAGTTGGTTCTGATGAAGAATTTTCAAATTCAGTATATGAATACGCACTAACCGACAATGGATTCTCTCTTACTGACAAAGATGGAAATACCACAAACTATGTTCCTTGTAAGAAAGAAAAGATTGCAGCTAATCAGAAGACTGCCTTTGACAAGAGTATTCAAGGTGTAAAGGCTGTTGCCACCGAAACAACAGTGCAGGGCACCTGGTCCGACGGAACCGGCAATAACTTAAAGTTTAACGAAAACGGTAAATATGAATCTCTTGCCCTTACAACAGGCGCAAAGCTAACAATAGAAGCCTTTAGAAGTATACTGGGTGATGTGGGAGCATTTCTTGTTACAATCGGGCTTATCCTCTTTGCATTCTCCACAATTCTCGGCTGGGAATACAACGGAGAAAAGGCACTTGAATTTTTGTTTAAGAAACCTGTATTCTGCTACATATACAGAATATTCTTCTCCCTCATCGTATATGTGGGTGCAATCATTTCCCTTGATATAGTATGGTCTTTCTCCGATATTGCCAATGCCCTTATGATAATACCTAACCTTGCGGCATTACTAATACTTAGCGGTAAGCTGGCAAAGGATACAAAGGAATTTCAGAAAGTCCTTAAAACAGAAAGAGCCCGGCAGAAAGCCAATAAAGTCTAATATCAAAATAAAAATTTAATTTTACACAAAATCCGCCGTATTTTTTACGGCGGATTTTTTTCATTAATTGTATGGTATTGCCATGTTTAATCTTGATAAAGTTTTGTGTATTTGTTATAATTATGGGGAATATGTGTAGAAAGGAGATAAGATATGAAAAGTAAAGAAATTTCACAAGTTAAACATATATTATCATCCAATCTGCATAAGGGCGCAAGGGTAATTGATATGCTTTGCGGCGACAGCTATTATTCAGAATGGCTCAATGAAACAAATAAAGTTAAGTTACTTCCAATGTCCCCAAAGGAAATGGAGCATATCAGCCACGAAAATCCTTTTGTTGCCTACAACAATTTTATTAATGACGACAGAATGATTCCTGTAGAGGATACAAGGGCAGACGCTGTACTTTTGCTTGGCCCGCTGTACTCACTACAATCCCCTGACAAAAGGGTAGAAACAATTAAAGAAGTCAAGAGGCTCATAAAGGATACAGGCGTCCTATTTACAATCAGCAATTATACCCCTTATATGCAAAATTCTCAAAATCCCCAGTTTTCAGCTGTGGATAAAACAGAGACAGATGTACTTTTGGAGGCAGGCTTTGTTGTAGAAAACACCTTTAAACTTGCCCCTGTAAATGCCCTTAAAACAATTCGTTATAAGAGTATACCTGTTGCAAAAAATAATTTTAACAATCATATTTCAAATCAGCGTTGCCTTACCATAGCTAAAATTAAACCTGCAATCAGCAGGGACGCTATACCTCCACAGGTTATTTTACAGATACCCAAAGATATTTTGGACTCGCTAAATATTGAAAGAACTGCTGACAAAAAAGCGGACAACCGTGAAAATTATAATTCTGATATAGAAATTAAACCCAGCATTGATACATCTCTGCAAAAGAAAAATGTAATTCATAAGAGTATTGACCCATTGTTGCAGCGGGAAAATCTCCCAAAAGAAAATTCCCAAAAAGAAAATTCTCTTAAAATGCAAATGACTCTGCCGGTCTTACCTCGGGAAATTCTGGACATATATGAAAACCCAAATAATTCTGTAGAAGAAAATAATACTTCTAATATTACAGATACAAATAGGAAAGATTTTGATTTGCAGGACAACAAAGAAGATGATACATCTGCCCAAAAAGAACACTTGGAAATCTCCGATATTGAAAGAGAGCAAATACAGAAAATTCCTGTTAAACCCAGCATAGATGAAAACCTTGTTGTAAGGCCAAACAAGAATGAAATAATCCGCAAACATCTTGGTATTGAAGATTTTGCAAAGGTCCACGATAGTATTGACAAAAGTCTGCAAATAAAAATTCCTAAAATTAACCCAAGATATGCAAAACCAAAGAGCAGAAAAAAAGGTGCTAAAAATCTATTTAAAAATGAAATTAGAGGATAAGGGTGATGAAAATGAAAATGATATCCTGGAATGTAAACGGAATAAGGGCCTGTGTTACAAAAGGCTTTATGGATATATTTAACGAAATGGACGCAGATATATTCTGCCTACAGGAAACAAAGCTTCAGGAGGGTCAAATTAACCTTGAACTGGAGGGTTATTATCAGTACTGGAACTATGCCGTAAAAAAAGGGTATTCCGGTACGGCAATTTTTACGAAAAAGAAACCTCTCTCCCATTCCTATGGAATTGGAATAGAGGAACACGACCAGGAAGGCAGAGTTATTACCCTGGAATATCAGAATTTTTACTTTGTTACCTGCTACACCCCAAACTCCCAAAACGAACTCAAAAGACTTGACTACAGAATGAAATGGGAAGATGACTTTTTGAAATATATTAAAAAATTAGACCGGAAAAAACCTGTCATTTTCTGTGGGGACTTGAATGTTGCACATAACGAGATTGACCTTAAAAACCCAAAGACCAACAGGAAAAATGCAGGCTTTACCGATGAAGAGAGGGGAAAAATGACTGCCATTCTTGAAAGCGGATTTACAGACAGCTACAGATACCTTTACCCCAATAAAGAGGGCATTTATTCCTGGTGGAGCTACCGCTTTAACGCAAGAAAAAACAACTCCGGCTGGCGTATTGACTACTTTATCACATCTGACAGAATAAAAAATAAAATAAAGGATGCAAAAATCCATACGGATATTATGGGCAGTGACCATTGTCCTATTGAGTTGGATATTGACATATAATTTTAAAAAGGGCTGTTCAAATGAACAGCCCTTACATTTATTATATTACTGATACTCAACAACATTAGCCCACTGTGCAAGAACTTCCTGTTCCTCTTTTACGCCCTTAACAGACTGAGAGGCAGCAACAATAGGCATCCATTTTTGAATTAACTGAATTGGAATATCCGCCTTCTTAGAGAATAAATCAAGATATTTTTTAGCAAGGTCACCTCTTCCATTAAGATGGAAGGTAAGGTATGTACGGGCTGCGTCAGCAGAGGCATTACCCTGTGTTGCGTGTGCCCAGTCAATAATATACGGTGTACCCTCTTTATCAATTATAATATTACTGGGGCAAAAATCACCGTGGCAAACTTTTGTATGGTCAGACATAGAGGCAATACGGGTTTGCAGTTCATAACGCTGTGTGGCGTCAATAATCTTACATTCCGCAATCTTATTCATCATTTTATTTTTTAATTTGTTCAGCTTAGGGGACTTCTTGGAAAGAACTTTACACTGTAAGTCAACAAGAAGCTCAAGATACTCGTCCATCTTCTTTGGATTTTCAGCCATAAGCTGCTGTAGGGTCTTGCCCTCAATATAATCAATAACAATGGCCCACTGACCGTCAATCATCTTAACTTCGCGAAGACGGGGAATGTTAAGACCCGTTTCCTCTACAAGAGCCTGATTAAGTGCCTCATTAAGGACATTGGCCTTGCTGTAATCTGCGGAAAAAATTTTTACAACAGTATCTCCGTCACGAATAATTTTTTTGTCTTTTCTTTCAAATATTATATCCATATTTATCTCCTTACTCCCAGGTTTTCTACATCCCGAGAAATTTGGTTAAAAGATGTAAGATTAAAAAATATTCAATATAACCCAAAAATTTATAAATATTATCTAATCTCAAGTTCATTATATTACTTTTTAATTGATTTGTCGAGAGTTTTTATGCACTTTTATTAAATTTTCTCTATTTATTTTTTAATATTTTATTGATAATATATTAACAATCATTCTAAGATATTATATTATTCATATTAAGAAAAAAGAACCTCCCATAGGAGGTTCATATATTACAGTATATTAAAATGTTCCAAAAGTATTTTAAGTCCCAAAGTGATAAGAATAATTCCACCTGCAAGTTCTGCCTTATTTTTATATTTAAGTCCAAATATATTACCTATGCGTACTCCTATACAGGACAAAATAAAAGTTGTAATTCCCACAACCATCGAGCCCAAAAGGGTATTTAAAAAAGTATTAATACCGGGAATAATTGCAACCGGAACGCAGGCAAATGTGACGCCTACGGCAAGGGCGTCTATACTTGTTGCTACTGCCATTGTCAGCATTATTCTAAAACTAAGACTTCCGTCTGCCCTTTCTTCTCCGCTGTCAAAGGACTCTTTAATCATATTTCCCCCTATTAGGGAAAGCAGAACAAATGCAATCCATGGGGTAATACTTGTGATATATCCTGTAAGTCCCGCTCCAAGTAGATAACCTATCATGGGCATTAAAAACTGAAATCCCCCAAACCATATACCACATATTGCCTGTTGTCTAAAATTTATCTTATTCATGGCAAGACCTTTGCATACTGACACTGCAAAGGCGTCCATAGACAGCCCTACCGCCAGCAAAAGTATTTCTATTAATCCCATATTTAATTCCTTTTATAAGTTATATTTGTCAATATTAATACTATGTAGATAAAAAAGTAATAATTACAAAAGGCTATCCCGTATTATGGGATAGCCTTTTGCACTGCAATAACGCATGTCAAAGATTAAATATCTGCACCGTCATCTCCGGCATGACCGCCCTGTGAGGGACCTGCAACAGCGGTTTCGTTCTTTATAGCAATTAATTCAATATCCGGTGATACATATTTCATTTTATTTTCCTCCTATCATTATACAAGACCTTATACTTACAGTAGCATTATATAATAATATATAAGATTTGTCAATATCCTTAGAATAAATCTTCGTTGGAAATAATATCGCCGTAAACTTCATAAATATTTCCGTTAGCATCCCTATAAACAAGGTATGCCCTTGCAAACCAGATATCACCATAGTTGACACTACCCTTGTTTACAGTTCTTCTCAAGTAGTCATAGCCGGATTCTTCATAATCCTTTACGGATTTCACCTCTGCTGTGTCTACTGTAAAGCCCTCAGGTGATGTTCCAACAGATGTATCTGTAGTAAGGAGTGTTCCTGCAGTTACTATTGTGCAGCCTGTAGGTACAGCGTATTCTGCAACTGTAGTAAATTTCTTAGTAGATTCATCATATGACTTTGATGTAATTGCAACAATTGCCTTGCTTTCTACTTCCTCATTTTCATCTACAAATACGGCTGTATATGTATGGTTATCACTAAGGTAGAATTCATAGTATTCATTGTAGAACACTATTTCACCTTTTTCATTTTGCCAGTATGCAAACTTCTGACCATCAGGAGCGTCTTCTGCTTTAACTTTTATTGCCTGCGTTGGTTTATAAGAACCGCTTGTAGTTGTATCCTGTAACGGTGTACCGTCTACTGAAATAATTGTACCGCTCTCAACATTTACGCTGTAGTATACTTCGTCAGCCTCATATAATGCCTCAACATTTACATTACCCTTTAGGGATGCCTCATAAATGTCGTCCACTGTACACTCACTAACTCCGTCAATAGACCAGAACTTAAATGTATAACCACTCTTGCCATATGGTGTTGGAATTACAATATCAGACTTGTTTTCATAGCACATTGATGAGTTTGTCTGATGATACCCGCTCATAAATGTTATAACGCCTGATGTTGTTTTTGCATATACTGCTGTAAGATTTGTGGTTGCCATAAACATAAATGTATACTTTTCGTTATAGGAAACAATTATTCCGTTTTCGTCAATCCAATACATAAACTTAAAGCCCTCAAGAGTTGAGCCTGCTGTCAGTGTTATGTACTGACCTGTCTTTACATCTCTGTTAAAGTAGAATACTGACTGTACAGCTTCTGTACCGTTTGAACCAATCTTAACTTTAAGTGAATCGCCGCCAAGAACCATTACTTTAAGTTCAGACGATGGCTTAGCCTCAAACTTAGCCTCAATCTGTATATCTTTTTCAACTGTAAATGTATATGATGAGGCAGGAGAAACTTTATGTCCGTCAACAAAGAATCCGACAAATGTATATCCTTCATCAGCCTTTGCATTAAGTGTTACAGATGTACCGTATTCAACTGCCTCTTCGGGACAGCCTGTTACTGTGCCGTTTGCAACTGAAACAGATACATTATACTTCTTTGCCTCTTTGCTGTATTTTGCTGTGTATACAGCGTCATCTGTAACTTTTTCATCAACGGTTGGTTCCCAGCCGGAGAATGTATATGTATAGTGCTGGTCATCAGGTCTTGTAGGGGTATCTGTTGGAATTTCAACATCTTCACCGTCGTTATATTCTTTTGAGCTGATTACACTGCCGTCATAGTTCTTAAATTCTACCGTGTACTTATCGGGAGCAGGAGTACTGTCTGCTACTTCTGACTCAGAATCAAAATCCTTTAAGGTTTCGCCATTATCAACATATCTGCTGCCGTTAATATCTTCAGCAAGTGTAAACTTGTTGCTGATTGTCCATTCACCATTGGCCTTAACCTTAAACTGAACATAAACTAATGTTGACAATTTTGTCAGGTTGTATTCGCCCTCATCTGCAAGGCAGTTGTAGGATACTACATCAGAACCCTCAACAACCTTTGTATCGTGGAGGTCAAATATTTTTGAACCAGCCTTTATCTTGTTGCCGAAGGCAAATGAGCCCTCCTGAACCTCAAGACCGTCCTTTGAATATGAAATGTTACCCTGTATTGATTTCAGTTTTTCATCAAACTGAGCCCTGACAATAAATGTAATAACGGTTCCTATAGGATATTCTTTTCCGTTTACAGTTGCCTTTGTTGGTTCACTTGAAACTGAAACTGTTATTTTTTCGCTTACAGAGGTAAATGTACCCTTGGCCGTAACGGTTACTACAGCTGTGCCTGTTCCGTCGGCTGTAATAAGACCTTCCTTGCTTACGGAAACAACACCGCTTTTATCCACTGTATAGGAAAGTGTACCCACAGATTTCTTCGGTGTAATTTTATATGTTCCGCCAACTTTAAGTGAAACAACATTTTCACTGAGTTTTAGGGCAGGTTCTACAACTTCATACGATTTAACATCATAGGGTGATGATGTGTCCGCTGTATCAATGTAGTAACCGATTGAACCTTTAATGCCCTTAATGTCCACTGTCTGGTTAGTACCGTCATTAAAGATAACTGAATCATAAATGGCAGAATCAAATGTTACCGCATAAATGTCCTGACTCATTTCATTTGTTGTTATCTTATTAATTGCTTTACCGGGCCATTCTGCCGGTTTATCTTTTGTGGTATCATTCCAAATATAAGCATTGACTTTTGACCAATTTTTATTATTTGTAAAGTAAACAGTAACCATAGTTGAGGGGATTTCCGGTTCCTCCGTTACAGTTACAACGCAGGTTGCGGAAAGTCCGCCGCCTGAAACCTTAATATTTGCTACACCCTCTGAAAGAGCTGTAACTACGCCCTTGTCAACTGTAGCAACACCTTGGTTATCACTTTCCCAAGTCAGTTCGCCCTCAATATTTACAGCCTTTGCTGTAAGTGTAGCTTTCTTACCTACATAAATACTGATTTTAGATTCTTTAAGTGTGAGGCTTGGAGTTGAGGGGGAAAGTACTGTGTATGTTTCTGTTGCTGATAATACAAAGCCTGTATCCCTGCCTAAGAGTGTAGGATATGCCTCTACAGATACCTCAAATACATCACCGGTTGAGTATTCTGTGGCAACCGTTAATTTTGGGTTACCTACCTGTGTAACTGTTCTTGTTTCCTCACCCTTCTTTACTGTAAATCTATATGTGTAATCACTGGATTTAAGTGCAGAGGTGCCGGAGATACCCTGAGCAGTTACATCTGCTGTAATTGTGTCCTGACCTTCTTCTATAGAGATTGTTGCTGAAGCGTCCTGGGTCTTGGTATATGCAGCTGCCGAACCGATGTTGCTGTTCATCCATTTTGCACGATTCATAGCCCAATTATCAAGATAGCTTACTGCCGCATCCCAGGTTGCACCTGTATCAACACTTCCCCAAGACTTAATTGGGTCATTTGCAATAAAGTGATAACGGTCCTCGTTCATAGTTATAGAAGCTCTTATCATATCAGAATATTTGCCCTTAATAAGACCGTTTGCACCATAGAGCTTTTGAACCTGTGGATATACATTATACTTCCACTGGAGCTGAACTCTTGTCCAAAAATCACTAATCATATTGAGTCTTGCAACAAAGTTCTTTGTACCCTCGTCGCCATAAATACCTTTTTCTTTTATGAACCACTGGTCAGTGTTATTTGGTTTCTTAGAAGTGTTGCTGCCAATCTTCTTGTCATTTCCGTACTGACCTAAAGTCCAGTCAAAGTCCCAAAGAGGACTTGCTGTAAATATTGAATCTTCATTTGAAAGGTTTACATAGAATGATGTAGCTACACCGTCAAGATTTTCTACAAACTCCTGGATAAGATAGTTTTGTGCAAAACTTTCCGCATCAATCAGTTTGTCATAGCTATCCACTGTTACTGTGTAATTTGAGCCTTCCAATGTAGAAGTGTATGTATATTTGCTGCCGGATACCGTAATCTTACCTGCGGCAAATGTTCTTGAAGAACCTCCGCTTTGAACATATGCAACTGCCTCGGCAGCATTAAAGCGGTCCATAATGTAGCGAACCTCTTCCTGAGTTGCAACCTCCGGAGTCTTGAGAACTACCTGCTGACCCTGGTTTGAGATAAATCCGCACATCTCGTCTGCAAATCTTTCACTAAGCTCAAATTCAAGGAGGAAATCCCCGGTCTTAAAGTTCTCAGGCGTGTGCATACCTGTGTTGTACTTGTAAAAACCCTTAGTGCTGTTATCGTCAATAGAAGTACCGTTCTTATAAGCCCTTGTTGGGTTATCAAAGTCGTACTGGGCGTTTTCCGGGTCTTCCTCGTTAAGGTCGTCTATACTTGTACCGTTAACCAAGGCAGAACCGCCAACTTCTACTTTCTCTGAGGCAAGGTATGTACCAAGGTAATTACCGTTGTTGTAAACATCATAAATATCACCCATAGGTGAATCTTCAAGACCAACGCTGTCGCCAAGATTATATACTACTGTATTTCTCATCATTGATTCGTCAGCATTGTTTGCAAGGAAACTCCACTTTTTGCTCTTTGTTGAGTTATCTGCAAGTTTAATCTTTGAGTTGAGTTTTAGGTTGTAAGCATACTTACCGAAATGCTGGTAGGATGCCTCCCAAGAGGAATTGCCTCTGCCCTTGATAGAAGAAAGTGTATCTAAATTCTGAAGAACAGAGCCGTCGCTGTTGAGAGCAACATATGTACCTGACTTATTAACAGAGCTCTTTGAAGTTAATTTTTCATCAGTTGTTGTAGGAAGGTCACTGTAAGTAACTTTGCCCGATGCGTCTGTTTTAAATGTGCTGGTAAGGAATGTTTTTGCTGTGGACTTGTAAACTTTAAATGATTTTGAAGAACCGTCGTTAATTTTGACAGTTGTGTTTGTCCAGGCACTTACATCATATGTACCACCGCTCTTAATTTCTGTGCCGTTAATTACAACCTTGTTATAGCTGTGGTAAATGTGGAGATTCTTTGTATCAATACCGGAGGGTATATAGAATCTCATACCTGATGTGCTGTCATATGCCTTAACAAGACCAATAATTGAAGTTGAACCAGGGGTTTCCGGCTGAACATCAAACCAAATTGCATTTTGGAAAGCCGATGCTTTAACCGGGTCAACATTCGGAGGGTCAGTTGGTTTTGTCGGGTCCTCACCTGATGACGGTATTGGGTCTTCTGTATATTTGCCCCATTTACCGGTAAACTTATCTGAATTGGAAACAAAAGCTATTGATGTGTAAAGATTGTATTCATCCGTAACATCCAGGTTTTCTGACTGATTCCATTTGTTTTCCCAGATATTTTCCGGTTTTGAACCGTCCAAACGAACAAAAATAACATTAGGATATGACTTTGGGATTTCTGCCTTAAAAATGTTACCCTTAACATTTGTCATACTTACCCATTCTTTTTGGTCTTTTGAATCATCAAATGCGTATATAGCATATCTTGCATTTGCATCACTTACAATTATGCCTGTTGCATCAAAATACAGGGTACGCATTGTCGAGGGCACTGTTGATTCCGTAGAACTTTCCTGTGATGAAGATGGGTCTGAAGATGATTCTGAAGACGGGTCAGGGGAAACCGAGCCTACAGTGAATTTATCTGTATCAGCCAACACATAAATATTTCCGTCTGTCAGCAAAGTCTTTAGGGTGTATGTACCTGCCTTGAGATTTGTTGTGTCAAGAGCACCATTTTTTAATGTTGCTTCTTTGTAGGTTGAGCCATCCAGAATATAGTACTTTGCCTGATTTGTTTTATTTATAACAGACTTACCCACTGCACCGGTTGTAACAGGAAGTGTGCTGCCAACATTAATTGTTTCAGGGACAGTTACGCTAACTGTCTTTGTTCCTCCGGTATATGCCTTTACATTGTTGGTTGAGCCTCCTATATCACTCATATTATTGAGAACATAAGCTGCGCCTGCAACGGCTGTAGCAGACATCTGTACCCCTTCCCAGGAGCCGGAATTTGAAACATAGTATTTTGCCGGAGATGCAACGGCAGTTCTGTAATAATAGGTATGTGATGATGACGGAAAACCGCTTATAGAGCTAGACGCCCCGTCAGTCACATTACTGCTTGTGCTGGTGCTTGTCCTAAGATATTTAGTACCTGAACCCCAAACATCACCGTAGTAGAAATTAATCTTTGTTCCGTTTAGGATAGAGATTAAGTCCGCTGTTACTTCACCGGGCGTACCGCCTGACGATGGCTTAAAGGTTGTCCATTTACCTGTATTATCCCAATCAGTAATTGCTACACAGTTGTTAGTACCCTTGGAGTCAACTGACATACGGCTTGAATAGTTCCATACATCAGTACCGTTACTGCCAACTCTGATAAATCTTACTGAACCCAAACTATCAGCGGGAACAGTAACCTTATAAGTATTTCCTTCTACAGGTGTACATACTTCATACACGCTGCTCTTTGAAAAGGCTGTTCTATTGCCGATGTTGCTGTCGGAATAGCTGTCGCTGTTTGTTTCATAACACCAGTTGTCATTATTTTGATAGAAGAAAATAGCTGCTAACTTTGCACCGTCATTTGTCCAATCTGTTTTTGAATTTATATCAAAATAGATCGTATCACCCTTATTGAAAGTGTTGGCTGTACCGTCACTTTCAATATTAAGGGAAACTGCCGCAGCGGTGATTGAGGACATTATCATCATAAATGCTAATAATAAAGCCCAAAAACTGCGAACAGTTCTCTTGCTTTTTGTGTTCATAAAATAACCTCCATATATTTTCCGGTGATAATACTATTACTGTTTTCCACCTCGCTGTCTGACCCCAGCGGTTATAGCTTTTAACAGTGCATAATATACCACTTAATCATATTAATTTTAACACAAATTATAAATGTAAGTAAAAACTTTTTGTAAATATTAATTAATTTCGTATAACTGCACAAATAATATACAGTTATTTACAGCAAAAAAACGAATATATTTTTTTATAAGAAAAATAGCCGTTGAAAACTCAACGGCTCAAATACAATTATTAATTTTGCTGCTAAATTCAGGTTTAATCCTCCACCAGCGACATAAATTTTTTGTAAATATCAGGGTGAGATTTTTTAATTGAAATGGGTCTTCCCTCTTCGTTTATAAAACAATGAGTGGAATGACCTGTGCAGGAGATACTGTTATCCTTTGTAAAGCGAATTTCATACTCAAAGGACATTTTGACCCCGTTAAAATATGTCATTTTAGTGTAGACGGCAAACTGGTCTGAAAAGCCAAGGGATTTATGATATTTTGCATACACATCAACTACAGGAATAATCAGGTTTATTTTCTCCATTTCAAGACAGTCACAGCCAATCTGTTCCATTGCATAAATTCTGGCCTCCTCAAAATAGCGGATGTAGTTTGAGTGGTGCACAATGCACATTCTGTCTGTTTCGTAATAGTTTACTTTTCTTATATATGGCTTAATTTTCATTTCTCTTACTTCCTTAACAGCAGACCTGCCTCTAAATCCTTTTTAGCCTGCTCCTTAATTTTATAATGCTGTTTCTTGCCCGTTGCCGTAAAGGGAAGTTCCTCCACAAAACGGTAATATCTGGGGCATTTATATTTTGAAAGGTTAGGGTGGGCTGCACAGTAATCTATCATTTCCTTAACTGTAATGCTGTTATCCTCCGGGATAATATAAGCCACCAGCATTTCACCCCTTGTCTTATCAGGCACTGAAGATACAATGCTATCCTGTACCTTGGGGTGCATATTGAGAACTTCCTCAATCTGAGGAGGATAAATATTTTCTCCGCTGCAGATAATCATATCGTCCTTGCGTCCCGCAATAGTGATAAATTCTTTTTCGTCCCAGGTTGCAAGGTCACCTGTGTATAGATAACCCTTATAAAACTTCTCTTTAGTAACCTTTTCGTTATTAAAGTAGCACATTGCAGATTTTGCCGGAGATTTAATAATAACCTCCCCCACCTCTGTATTATCCTTTGCCACCATTTCATCAGGTTCTGCCTTACGGTCATCATATGCCTTTACAATACGCACATCGTCGTCAGTACAGAATCTGCCGGCCGTACCTGACATTTCCGGAAGGTCATAGGGTCTGAGAAATGTGTTCCAGAAAGACTCTGTTGTACCGTAACCGTTAAAAATATTTGGTGTAAGTGTTTCCTGAAATCTGATACACTGTGCCTTTTCAAGAGGAGAGCCCATTGTAACAATGCCTCTGATTTTTGAAAGGTCCACAGGATGCTTTTCCTGTCTTGTTGCAAGGGATGTAAGAACTGCCGGTACTCCCACAAGAAATGTTACGCCGTACTTCTCAGTATACTGCAAACAAACTCTCGGATTGTAGTTGCGGAGAACCACAAATGAACCGCCTGCATACAGTGTTGGGGATGGCCCGCCGGAGTGAATACCCCCTCTGTGGAACCACGGAGTCATATTCATGGTAACATCTGTTGGATTAAGAGGAAAATGCATAATAACATCGTGGGAGGAGAGAACCTCATTTATATTGTTAATTGGCACTCCCTTTGGCAGCGATGTTGTACCTGAAGTAAACAGTCTGGTAACTTCGTCATAAATATGAGCTGTAAAGTCCAAGGGCGGATTTGTGTCATCTCCGTCCTTACAAAAATCTTCAAACCGCTTATGACCTCTGGGAAGTTTTTTGCACTTGTTTTCTGTATCTACCATAAGGATTATCTCAGGCTTTTCAACACAAAGAGCAAGGGCCTGCTGCATTTCTTTTGCATATTCATAGTCATATACAAATACCTTTGGTGTGTTGTGGTTAATAAGCAGTGAAACCTCACCTGCCGCAAGATTAAAGTTTGCCGGACAGTTGATTGCACCGATTTTTTGAGGTGCAATATAACACATAATAAACTGAGGTGAATTTGGAAGAAGATATAGAACTGTATCGTTCTTGCCTACACCCTTTGCTTTCATAGCATTGGCAAACTTATTAGCATCCTTGTTCAGCTGTTCATAAGTCCATACCCTGTCTGTCTGAGGGTCAATCATTGCCTGTTTGTAGCCAAAGCGTCTTACATTCCGCATAAAACCATTTAACCATGTAAATTCATGTTCAAATGTTTCTTTAAACATTGTTACATCATAAGTATAGTTCATAATCATCTTCCTTTATAAATACTATTAGTTATTTTTAGTACTTACCAACTATAACGCTGCTGTTTTGACCGCCGAAACCTAAGGAGTTGCTCATTGCATAATTAATATCCTTTTTTAAAGGTTCTCCCTTCACAAGATTAAGGTGGATTTCTTCATCAACATTATTTAGGTTTAGTGTGTGGGGTATAATCCCCTCGGTTATTGCCTTGATACAGGCGATACATTCTGTAATGCCTCCGGCACCCATCATATGACCTGTTGCACCCTTAGTGGACGATACATATGGTGCGTTGGATTCAAAAACTGCATTAATGGCAACGCTTTCAACTATATCTCCCTTATGAGTAGCTGTGCCGTGGGCATTTATGTAACCTATTTCACTTGGGTCAATGTCTGCCTCCTCAATAGCACACTTCATTGCCCTGATTGCACCATCTCCCTCAGGATGAGGAGCAGTAATATGGTGTGCGTCACTTGTGTTACCGCAACCCTTTAATTCGCAAATTATATTTGCACCACGGGCAAGGGCATGCTCCTCCGTTTCAAGGATAAGTGCGCCGCTTCCCTCTCCCATAACAAAACCGTCACGGGTTGTGTCAAAGGGGCGTGAGGCAGTTTCTGCATTTTCATTATTTCTTGACAAAGCCTTTGCGTTTGCAAGAGAATATATAACAATAGGACAAAGTACACTCTCTGCGCCAACAGCCACCATTGTGTCTGCCTTTCCTGCCTGCATAAGCATAGCAGCAGTATAAATAGCGTCACCGCCGGAGGAACAAGCTGTGTTTACAGTAAAGGAGGGGCCTTGAATATTGTGCATAATAGCAATATGTGTGGCAGCAATATTGCCCAGAATTTTTGGAATAAATCTGGGTCCTACCTTCTTGTGTGCAGCGCCCGTAAGAGCTTCCTGGGTATATGCTACAGTGGCAATACCATTGAGGGCTGTACCCATAACAATTCCTGTTCTTGTGGGCTCTATTTCCACACCGCTCATTTTTATGGCCTCATCTGCCGCAATATAGGCATACTGCATAAACGGGTCAGTCTGGCGGAGTATCTGCTTTGGAATGTAGTCCGCAGGATTTAAGTCCTTTATCTGACCTGCAATCTGTACTGCAAGGTCTGAAGGGTCAAATGAGGATATTCTGCTGATACCGCTTTTGCCTGCAAGAAGATTTTTCCAGTACTGGTCAACACCTATGCCTATTGGTGTGACAGCACCCATACCTGTAATTACAATTTTTTTCATTTTCTGAAAGTCCTTTCAATGTGCGATATACCAAATCTGTTTGGTATAGGACCGTATTCGTCAATACCGCCCTTAATTATCTTACAGTAGAATTATATCAAAGGCGGAAATTTTTTACAACCTCTCCATAATGCTAAATATTTAATTTTTACATTACTTTATGCTTTTTATGCATAAATAATCCCTATTATTCTTGTGCGGAATTATTTTTATAATACAGTGTGATACATTTTTATATAAAGGGAGATGTTATTATGGATATTAACCTTATAAAATATTTTGTAAGTGTAGCTCAGTCACTTAACTTTTCAGAGGCGGCAAGGCAAAATTTTGTATCACAAAGTACAGTTTCAAGGGGTATAAGAGAAATAGAAAAAGAACTGGGGGCAACTCTTTTTTCACGCACCAAAAGAAATGTTGTGCTAACTCCGGAGGGCAAGGCTCTTTTGCCCTATGCCATGGAAATTATTCAAAATCTTAACTCTGCCACCTTTACAATAGACAAGCTCCAGCGTGGTGTTGACGGCAAAGTCACAATAGGTTATGACGAAACATCAGGTCCTTATATTACAGAATATCTTGAAGGTTTTGTAAAGAAATATCCCGACATAACTATGGATATTAAAAAAATTCTTTTAAGTGAACAAATCCTTGCCTTGGATAACAACGAATACGATATTGTATTTATGCTAAGGGATATGATACCCGATTCCATTGACATAGAACACATAGACGCCTTTGAGGATACTATGTCAATCATTTGCAAAAAGGGACTTGTGCAGGGTGGAAAACTGGATTTTGATATTTTGCACAATGAGGGTGTTGTTCTGCTATCAGAAGAAGAAAATCCTATTTTGTATATGGAAATACTTGATTTGTTCCGAACATACAATATTGTACCCAAAATTGTAAACCGCTTTAACGACATTAATTCCGTAATACTTGCAGTTTCATCAGGTATTGGATTTTCAATACTCCCCACATCAATCTGCCGCTCCATGCAAAACGGCAAGTTTGAAACTCATAGCATTAAAGGGGTTGACACAACAATCTCCTATATTATGGCATGGAACAAAAAAATGAGTAACCCTGCAATAAGGCTTTTTCTAAATGAGGCCCGAAAAGTAAAATTATAACACAAAAGGGATTGTACCGCTAAAGTACAACCCCTTAGTTTTTTATTTAAGTTCTTCTTCAACAATAAAGCGTGGCCTATGTTTTGTTTCCATATAGATTTTGCCAATATATTCTCCCACAATTCCTATGGCAAGGAGCTGGAGTCCGCCTATAGCCCAAATAGAAACAACAGTTGATGTCCAGCCGGATACAGTTCTTCCCAGACACCACACTATGAAACTATAAATAAGAATTATAATACTTATGCAAAAAACTATTGCACCCAAAGAAGTAATCATTCTGATGGGTTTCATAGAAAGGCTTGTAACTCCGTCCCAGGCAAGACCCAGCATTTTCTTTAGGGGATATTTACTTTCGCCTGCAAGACGCTCACTTCTCTCATATTCAACAACTGAAGTTTTAAAACCAACCAGAGGAACAAGACCCCTAAGGAAAAGATTAACTTCCTTAAAGTTTGCCAGGGCGTTAAGTGCCTTTCTGCTCATTAAACGAAAGTCGGCATGGTTATAGACAACCTCTGCTCCAAGGGCTGAAAGAACCTTGTAAAAGCCCTGTGCCGTCATTCTTTTAAAAGCTGTGTCGGTGGCACGCTTGCTGCGGACGCCGTAAACAATTTCAGAGCCGTTTTCAAAATCCTCAATCATTTTGTCAAAAGCGTTTATGTCGTCCTGCAAATCTGCATCAATGGAAATGGCACAGTCGCATCTGTCCTTAATAGTCATAAGTCCGCCTAAAAGCGTATTCTGATGACCCCTGTTACGGCTCATCTTTACACCGTTTACATACCTGTTTGTTTTATGTAATTCGGAAATAATCTGCCAGGTTTTGTCCTTACTTCCGTCGTCAAAGTAACAAATCTTGCTGTCAGGTGTAATTTTACCCTGTGCAATCATTTCATCAAACTTTTTTGTAAGTTTTTCCGTTGTATCATAAAGTACTTCTTCCTCGTTATAACAAGGAATTGCAAGATATAGCTTAGTCATAAAAACTCCTTTATAATTTATCCCTTTACCAGCTTTTCTATACTGTGATTATCTCCCAAAATAAGCAGTGTGTCTTTGTTATTAAAAATATAACGAGGGCTTGGAAGAGGCGAAAGCACATCATTTGTCTTTGTTCCGAGAATTGAAATACCAAACTTATTTCTTATATCCATATCAATAATGGATTTGCCCACCCAGCGCTTAGGGGTAGCTATCTCATAAATGCTGTACTCCGGAGTAAGTGAAAAATAATCAAAAATATTATCCGCCCCATATTTTACTGCAAGCCTCTGTGCAAGCTCCTTTTCCCCATATACAACATGGTCGGCACCGTTGCGGAGAAGGAGCTTTTTGTGAACATCTCTTGTAGCCCTGCCTAAAATAAACTTTGCACCGTAATCCTTGAGGAGCACTATGGTTTCTAAGGCGTTTTGAAAATTATCTCCAATAGCCACTACGCAAATATCAAAGTTCTTAACGCCAAGACTTTTTATAAACTCCTCATTTGTGGAGTCACCAATCTGTATATTGCGAATATAGGAAAGAGCTGCCTCTGCCCTTTCTTTGGAATGGTCAACAGCCAAAACATCATTTCCGTCCTCAAGGAATCTTGCAGCCATATGTCTGCCAAATCTTCCTAAACCAATAATAAGAATATCTTTCATAAATTAACCTACCTTTATTTCTTCCTCCGGTAAACTTGAAACGCTTGAAAACTTCTTAGAAGAAAAAGCCATAAATATTGTAAGAGGGCCAACTCTTCCAAAGTACATAAGAAACATAAGTATCAAATGGCTTGCAGAATGTAAATTTGGTGTAACATCAAGGGAAAGCCCAACTGTTGCTATTGCAGAAGAAGTTTCAAACATTGATGTAAGAAGGGGTAAATCCTCTAAAACCGAAATAGCAATCGCACTGCTGATAAAGAGGAACATATACATTACAAAAATTGTAAATGCCGTTTTCACTATTGCAGGGGATATACTTCTGTGGAAACACTCAACATCATTTTTCTTTTTGAAAGTACTGATAAAATTAAAGAAAAGCACCCCAAGTGTTGTTGTTTTATAACCTCCTGCCGTTGACCCCGGCGAGCCTCCTATCATCATTAAAAGTATCATAATCATTTGTGCGGGCTGGGATATTGTGGATAAATCCACAGTTTCAAATCCTGCCGTTCTTGCTGATACAGAGTGGAACATGGAAACAAGAATTTTTCTCCCTACAGACATATCTTCATACTTTTGTGTCCCTAAGAGGAAAAAAAGAAGTGTGCCAAGTAAAATCAGTATAGATGAAACTGTTATAACTAATTTTGTGTGAAGTTTCATATGATTAAAACGAAACTTGCTTTCCCATAAATCCACCCAAACAAAGAAACCTAAACCACCAATAATAATCAGTGCCATTGTTATTATATTATAGTAAATATTTCCCTGTAATGCAATAAGAGAATTTTCACCTGTGTAACCCATAAGGTCAAATCCTGCATTACAAAAAGCAGAAACCGAGTGAAAAATACTGTAATAAATTCCCTTTGCCACACCCAAATGAGGAATGTAGAAAAAACTATATGCTATTGCTCCCATTAACTCAAAGGCAAGCGTACCAAATACAATTACACCTGTAAGGGACACCACACCCCCAAGGGTAGGGGCAGAAACAGACTCCTGCATAATTACCTGATTGGAAATTGACAGTTTTCTTCTGAAAAGTCTGGTAACTATTACGGCAAAGGTCATAAATCCTACCCCGCCAATCTGGATAAGACACAAAATTACAATCTGTCCGAAAATACTCCAATACTCCCAAGTATTAAAAACTGACAGTCCTGTTACACAGGTAGCCGATGTTGCAGTAAATCCGGCATCCAGAAAATCTGTAGCCTGTCCTGTTCTGGTGGAAATAGGCAAAGATAAAAGACCTGTACCCAAAAGTATTATTATTAAAAATCCCATTGCAATAATTTTTGTTGTACTAAGTCTTCTCAAAAATTTTCACCTCGTTTTCAAAATTATATCACTTTATAACTACAAAATCAATTCTATAATATAGATGAAATTCAACAGCAAAAAGATAATAACAAATTTTTACTTGTTATAACACAGGTTTATGGTATAATACATTCAGAAAGGACTGATATGGTATGAACATTCCTTCACTATTAATACCCAAAGGAAATGTGACCTATTTACATACAAAAGACTCAATAGAATTTGCTTTTTCTGTATTTAAGAGTACCTCCTATACGGCAGTACCTGTTATAAATTCTGAGGGAATCTACAGGGGAACAATTACCGAGGGTGATTTACTTTACTATATTATGGATAATCCTGATAAGGACTTAAAAAAAGTAAAGATAAGAAATATCCTCAGGACAGATTTCTATGAGGCTGTGAAAATTACAGCCAGCATTGATAAACTTCTCATTAAGGTGCTTGACCAAAACTTTGTACCTGTAACAGATGACAGGAATATGTTTGTTGGTATTGTTACCCGAAAAATAATTTTTAAATATATTTATGAGGAACAGTTAAAAACAAAATACGGAACATAAATTAAGGCAGTCACTGACTGCCTTAATTTTATAAGTAAAAATGCCGACTAAAAAGTCGGCATTAACTGTTATTTTAGCGTTTTTTATAGTTATCGGGAATAATTATCTCCCCGGTATCTTGGCTTGCCTTTTTCTTTTTCACAGCTTTTCCGGGGGAAATCAACTCATCATACCTGCTGGTATCAGCTGAAAAATCATCGCCGTAGTCACTTTTTCCCCTTTGTGAAGGAGGAATATAGTAACCGTTTTTATCGGTCTTACTGTTACCTCTTTTAGGAGTTGGACTATTTTTCTCCAGGTTCTTTTGTATATTGCCTTGTTTATTTTTCTTTGTGAGAACAATAAACACAACAACACAAATAGCTGCAATAATAAAGCAAATAATCGCCAGCGTCATTGCCCAGTTAAGGCTGTTAAGAAATGCCTGAAAACCTGTGGCCTTATCACCGTTTTTAATATAGTCAAAGGGACTGGCATCTGAATCCTTATCACTCTCATTAGCCTTTGCAAGGTCTGCTACAATATTTGCCCAATTTTTCTTTTTAAGCTCTGTATCGTCAATGTCCTTTACATCTTTATATAGAGATGTATTCTGCTCAGTAGCCTCCGTTGTTTCAGCATCGTAGTTTTCCTGCTGATTTTGAAATTCAGTTGGTTCTTCATGAAAATAGTAATTTTCTTCCTGTGCCTGAGTGTAATATTCAGTATATACAGGTTCCGGTGCCTGGGTGTATACAGGAGCCTGGGTTTCCGGTTCCGGTGCCTGGGTATAAACAGGAGCCTGAGTTTCCGGTTCCGGCGCCTGAGTATATTCCGGATAGGCAGTTGTATACACTTGCTGTTCCTCTGTAGGAATGACCTGTGTTTCTTCCACAACCTCCTCAGCAAAAACAACTGATAAGGACATAACTGATAAAACAGCTATCAGACCAATACAAAATATATTTTTACATTTTTTTAGCATAAGGACTCTCCTTATCTGCCGTGAAAAATTAATTCTACCAATAAATCTGCTAATTTTTACTGACCACCGTTTTCTGCGGCAGTTGTTGAAGATGTTTCATCTCCTGGCTCAGACCAGAACATATCCGGGTCATATTTATCTACAGCAGAGTTTACTTGGCAATCCAAATCTTTTGCCTGCTTTTCCAGATATGAGGCAAAGTCGTCCTGCTTCATATTTTGCAGAACTGATGACCTTGTGGAGTCATCTTTTGTAAGATATTCCTTTTCAGCATTTTTGGTGTTGAGTTTCTGGACAACATAAACTGTCTTGGTATCCTTCTCGCCGATAGTAATTACCTCAGCCTTGCCTACCTTTACATCAGCCAGCTTCTTAGCTACTTCTTCACCGATTGAGCTGTTTGCCAGGTTATCCTCGTCAAGGAGTTCGCAGTTAGTTACAACTGTATCCTTAGCTTTGCCCTCAACCTTGTTATCTTTAAGATATTTTTCACACTGTGAAAGTACAGTTTCTCCGCCGTTTACAGCATCTTTATACTTGTTAGCCTGGTTTATAAGATTTTTCTGCTTTTTATTGCTGTAAGCCTTTGATGTCTGATTACCGTCGGAATCTGTTGTCTGTTCAAAAAGCGGAATTGTAAAATATGTGTAGTATGTGTAGCTATCATCAAAGAACTTTGCTAAATCCTTGTCAGAAACTTCCTCTGAACCGCCCTTTTCATACATTAGCTTAAACAGCTCCTGCTGTTTTGCAGAAGAGTAGTAGCGTACATCGGTATAGCTTTCCTTAGAAACGCCAAAGGGTTCGAGGATTTCCTGTTCAGGAGTTGTTGCATAGCCGTACTGACTGTACATACTATACATATAGCCAAGCTCCCAGTCCTCAGTTGCCTGTTTGTCACAAGCGGCCTCATCAATAGTTGCACCCTTTTCATCAATAATTTTATCAATGAAAAGCATTTCCCTTACTGCAATGTCTGCCTTTTCCTTAATCCAGTCAGAGGCAACAGCCTTTTTGCCGTCATCATCTGTAATTTCAAGGTCAAGGAAACTCTCTTTCTCATCATAGCCCTTAGCCTTTTCTGCAAAGGTCTTTGCCTGGTTATAGGCATTGTAAAGTGAATAAATATAAACACCGATTGCCTTTTCGTCATCTCCCAGCTTATAAGACCATTCTGCACTTGAACTGATTGGTGTACAGGCTGTTGCAGAAACAATTAATGCACCTGCTGATATACCTGCAAGAACTTTTTTTATGTTTTTCTTAAAATTCATTTCATTATACCTGCCTTTAGGATAATATAACACAGACTGTATTATACTATAGATTTGTAAAAATGTCCACAAAAAAAACGAAAATTTAAACTTTTTGCACAAATTGTATAAAATCATATACATATTGTACCAAGAAACAAATAAAATTTTAAATATTTTTAAATACTTTAACCATGCTGATTTATCTGTCAAGGAATAATTCTACAAGAGAATTAAGAGAGCTTTCCCCTTTTTCAACTTTTACGGTTATATAAGGTTCATTGCTTGGATTAAGTACGGCCTTTCCCTTTGCCTTGCTGATTAAGTCAAAAATTTCAGGATTGTTTAAATCATTAAAGCGCAGGACCACCGCATTTTCATTTTGCTTAATTTCATGAATACCCAAATGCTTTGCCCTGTTGCGTATAAGGGCTACATCACATAGCCCCACAACAGCATCGGGCATATCCCCATAACGGTCGCAAAGCTCATCAATAACATCATCATAATCATTGGCATTTTTAATGTCTGCAATTCTCTTGTATGCGTCCAGTCTTAAAGATAGGCTTTCAATATAGTACTCGGGGATATGTGCGTCCATCTGAATGTCAACCGTACATTCAAAGTTGTCATTGGATTTAATTTCCCCTTTTTCCTCCTTAACAGCCTCACCAAGCAGTTTAAGGTACATATCATACCCAACATCCTCCATATGACCGTGCTGCTGACCGCTTAAAATATTCCCTGCCCCCCTGAGTTCAAGGTCACGCATTGCTATTTTAAAGCCGGAGCCAAACTCTGTAAACTCCCTAATTGCATTAAGGCGCCGCTGGCTAATATCAGAAAGCACCTTATGGGGATTAAAGGTAAAGTATGCATAGGCCCTTCTGGAACTTCTGCCTACTCTGCCCCTCAGCTGGTGGAGCTGGGCAAGCCCCATATTTTCTGCATTTTCAATAATTAGGGTATTGGCGTTGGGAAGGTCAACACCTGTTTCTATAATGGTGGTGCAGACAAGGAGATTAATCTCCTGATTAATCATTTTTTCCCATATTTCCGATAGCTCATTTTCAGACATTTTTCCGTGTCCCACAGCCACTTTTGCCTCGGGAATAGCCTGGGAAAGTGCAACAGCCTTTGCGTTTATGGTTTCAGTATTATTGTGAAGATAAAATACCTGACCCCCTCTGCGCAGTTCCCTGCGGATAGCCTCGTGGATAACAGCAGGTTCGTGTTCAAGAACATAAGTTTGTACCGGCAGTCTGTTTGTGGGTGCCTCTTCAAGGACCGACATATCTCTTACACCGCTCATAGCCATATTTAGGGTTCTTGGAATAGGTGTTGCCGAAAGTGTAAGTACATCAACATTATGACAGATTTCCTTAAATCTTTCCTTGTGGGCAACCCCGAAACGCTGTTCCTCATCAATAATTGCCAGTCCAAGGTCGTGAAAAACCACATCCTTTTGCACAAGCCGATGAGTTCCAACCACAATGTCTATCTCCCCGTGTTTCAGCTTTTCTACAATTTCCTTTTGCTGTTTCTGGGTTCTAAACCTGCTTAACAATTCAATTCTAACAGGATAATCATCAAACCTATTTAAAAGCGTATTAAAATGCTGCCATGCAAGGATTGTTGTGGGACAGAGAATTGCACACTGCTTGCTGTCACAAACACACTTAAACGCAGCCCTTAGAGCGACTTCTGTTTTGCCAAAACCAACATCACCACAGAGAAGTCTGTCCATTGGAGCAAGGCGCTCCATATCACCCTTTATTTCATCTGCACATCGCAGCTGGTCTGGGGTTTCCTCATACATAAACTTTGCCTCAAAATCTCTTTGCCACTCTCCGTCCGGTGAAAAGGCGTAACCCTTTGCCTGCATACGCCGGGTATACAACTGGGAAAGTTCCTTTGCCATATCCTTTACAGCTTTTCTGACCCTGGTTTTAGTCCTCTGCCAGTCCGTACCTCCGAGTCTTGAAAGTTTAACCTTGGTATTCTCCCCCGGTCCAATATACTTAGCAACCATGTCGAGCTGGGTTACAGGAACATAGAGAACATCTCCCTTTGCATAGGTAATTTTAATATAGTCCTTTTTAACCCCCTGGACATCAAGATTTTGAATACCGCTAAATACACCTATACCATGGGTTGAATGAACAACATAGTCCCCTTGATTAAGTTCAGAAAGAGAATATATCTCCTGTCCCTGCTTTTTCTTTGACAGTTTTCTCTTTGTTTTTGTAAGGCTCTGTCCATAGGATATTAAATGAAAATCCGTCTGCAAAAGTTCATATCCGCAGGATAATGCGCCCTCCATAACATATATATTGCCCTGATTTGCCCTTTCAAGATTTCTGACAAACTGTGCTTTAAAGCCCTTTTCGTTAAGTTCCTCTGTAAGATTTTTTGCTGATTTTTCTGTGCCGGCAAGAATACACACTGTAGTTCTTTCCTTAAATATTTCCTTTAAATCCTCACATAAAACCGACAGTGTACCGTTCCACAGGGGAATTTGCTTTATGTTAAATGTAACAATGTCACTAAGAGGCAAGTCAAAGTGGCCGGAGGTAAAATTATCGAGAAAAATTGTTCTTCTGTCCTTTATTTCCTCCACCATTTCTCTGTATGATTTTGAAAACTTATCAAAGCCTTTGCAGAGAATACCCTCTGCAAAATACTCCTTCATATCCTCTTTATACTGGAACTCTCCCGCCTTTATCCTCTCGGCAACCTTTGTGTGTTCACTTATAAATATAAAATCCCGCTTATCCATATAATCCAGAACGGTTTCCGGCTTTTCATAGACAAGGGAAATAAATTTATCAATCTCCGTCAGGCAAACTCCGCTTCTAAGCATATCGGCCTCATTATAAAGTATTTCCTTTGCTTTAGCTGTTTTTTCACTCTTAAGAGAATTTGCCTTTTTTTCAATTTTATCTGCCAAGACAGACTTATCCTGTATCAGTATTTCATTTGAGGGGGATAGAAAAATGCTGTCCGCTTTATCAAATCTTCTCTGTGTTTCAATATCAAAGTAGTTTATGGAGTCAATCTCGTCGCCCCAAAATTCAACTCTGACAGGATATTCACTTTCCGGCATAAAAAAGTCAAGAATACCGCCCCTAAGGGAAAACTGTCCGGTACCCTCAACCATTTCTGTCCTCTCATATCCCAGCATTAAAAGGGTTTCAACACAATTTTCTGTAGAAATATGCTGGCCTTTCTCTATTGTAAGAGTTGATTTTCTAAGAATTTTCTGGGGAATAGTATATTGCATAAGTGCGTCAATGGTGCCTACTACAATATTACACTGACCCGTCATCAGCTTTGTAAGAACCCTCAAACGCTGGTGCTCATACTCTCTGGAAATACCGCTGACCTTACGAAAATTAAAATCACGCAGGGGATACACACAGGCATTATGACCCATCATACAAAGGTCGTTACAAAGACTTTGAGCCTCTTTTTCGTCGGAGGCAACACAAAAAGCCCTAACATTATTATAATGGCAGAGCGTTCCTATAATATTAGATTTAAACCCGGTGTTAAGCCCTGTTACAGCAACAGCACCGTTTATTTCTGTATAAGAATTTAGTTTTTTGTAGGATTTTAATTCTGATATGGAATTAAATATAAAATTCATTTTACACCTGCATCCTTACTCAGGAGTTAAATTTATTCATGGCCTTATCAACCTCACCTCTAATAATCAGAGGTACTGCCTGACAGCAGTTATCTGCCATTTCATCAATTAATTTAACTTCCTCTCCCTTAAATTTGGAAAGCACCCAGGCGGCTAAATCATAGTCAGGATGGGGTTTCTTCCCTATACCAACCTTTATGCGGGGAAAAGTATCCTTACCACTTAGATAAATAATATTTTTAACGCCGTTCTGACCTCCGTCACTTCCCTTTCTGCGAATACGCATCTTTCCTACATCAAGGGAAATGTCATCAAATATTAATATCACATTTTCGGCAGGAATTTTGTAGAAATTCATTGCCTCTACAACAGCCTGTCCACTATTGTTCATATAGGTCTGAGGTTTCATAAACAGAACCTTTTTTCCCTCCACAGTTGCCTCTCCCACAAGGGATTTAAACTTAATTCTGTTTACATTTGCACCAAACTTATCTGCCAGTTTGTCAAGACAGATAAAGCCGGTATTATGTCGGGTGTTCTCGTATTTTTTGTCGGGATTACCCAGTCCTACAACCATATATTCCACTGAAGATGAAAACTTCTTTTTTCCAAACATTAATATCACCTATTCACTATTTTACAGCAAAAACAGGGGTACTTGCGTACCCCCTATAGATTATTCTCTTTAAACCCTATTATGCGTTGATTGGAGAGATTGGCTTATCGGCATAAATTCTCTCAATGGCCTCTGCAAAAACAGGAGCAACAGGAAGCATTGTAAACTTATCAAGCATCTTTTCATCAGGAACAGGAACAGTATCAAGAAGTACAAGTTCCTTAATAGGACTTTTCTCAATTCTCTCAATGGCCGGGCCCGAAAGGACGCCATGGGTTGCACAGGCTGTAACATCAACAGCTCCGCCCTTTTCAATAATTGCCTCTGCTGCGTTGCACAGAGTACCTGCTGTATCAATCATATCATCAACAAGTATAACTCTCTTGCCCTTTGCGTCACCAATAATGCTCATAACCTCTGACACATTGGCTTTCTGTCTTCTCTTGTCTATAATTGCAATACCACAGCCTATTTTTGAGGCAAAGCTCCTTGCTCTCTTAATTGAGCCTAAGTCAGGGGAAACAACAACATACTCGTCAGCCTTTGTTCCCATCTTTTCTTTCATATAGTTAGCAAGGATGGGTGCTCCGATAAGATGGTCTACAGGAATATTAAAAAATCCCTGAATCTGATTTGCGTGAAGGTCCATAGTAAGAATTCTGTCTGCACCGGCAGCAGTAATAATATCTGCGCACAGCTTAGCTGAAATCGGATCACGGGGCTTTGCCTTTCTATCTTGACGCGCATAGCCGAAGTATGGCATAACGGCTGTAATTCTGCCGGCAGATGACCTTTTCAGTGCATCAATCATAATAAGCATTTCCATAAGGTTGTCATTAACCGGTGTGCATGTTGACTGAACAATAAAGCAGTCCTTACCTCTTACAGACTCGTTAAGAGATACTGCAATTTCGCCGTCTGAAAAAGTACAGCAGTTACTTTTACCAAGTGATAGACCCAGGCAGCCTGCAATTCCCTGCGCTACATCCTTGTTAGATGAGCCGGCAAAAATCTTAATATCCTTACCATTTAAGTTCATTTTTAAATCCCCTTACCTTTTACTTTTGTTTATTTTTTCTTATTTATAACCTTTTGTTCTGGCAATATTGTTAAGCTCCTGGAGCTGTTCCGGGTCGTTTGCTCCCAAAACCGTATCAGGATTACTTGCCGTAAAGGC
This sequence comes from uncultured Clostridia bacterium, assembly GCA_947632335.1. GTDB lineage: Bacteria > Bacillota > Clostridia > Oscillospirales > Acutalibacteraceae > Ruminococcoides. The sequence goes on along the minus strand of CANROX010000007.1, from coordinate 1,736 downwards.
TGTAACATTCTCTTTTTTATTGTGGAGAATCTCTAAAGCATCAGGAAGATAATATTCTTTGGCATTGTTGTTGCTCTTTATTTCCCCAAGGACTGATAAAAGTTTCTGACAGTCAAACCAGAAAGCTCCGGAGTTTACTTCGTCCACCGCAAGTTCCTGAGGGCTGCCGTCCTTCTGCTCCACAATTTTTAGAAAATTACCCTCACTGTCTCTGATAATTCTTCCGTATCCCGTCGGGTCCGAAACCTTGGCAGAGATTACCGTTGCCACGCTTTTCTTTTCAGTATGCAGTTTAAGGGCCTCTGAAATGGTTTCACTGTCCATAAAAGGGGCGTCGCCATTGAGAATTACAACATTTCCGCTATGTCTTGCAAGAAACTCCTTTGCCATCATCACTGCGTGTCCTGTTCCAAGGCGTTCAGACTGGTAAACTGTTTCCACCCTATAGGGAAGTTTTTCAACGAATTCCTCAATACACTCTTTTTTAAATCCTTTGACAACGCAAATATCTTCTATGCCGGACTTTCTTACAGATTCTATAACCCACTGAAGCATGGGTTTGCACAAAACCTGTGACATAGGCTTAGGCATATTGCTTTTCATACGCTTGCCTTCGCCTCCTGCTAAAATAACGGCACAGTTGTCCATATTCTCCACCCCTAACTTTTGTGTGAACACATAATAAGACACTACTATTATCCCATAAATCCTATATTTTTCAAGACTAAATCGCAAAATAATTATATTTTTAACATATTATACAATATATATTTGAAAAAACACCCACTTTTTATTAGAAATATTTTCTAAAAATTGTGGCTATTTTGCGAAGTTTTTGCTATAATAGGATTTAGACTACGAAGTCTGCAAAATAACTGCGGAGTATTTTGCTTGGCGGTTTAATTTTATACTTTTACAGGAGGATTCAATTATGAGTCAGAAGTTCGTGTACCTTTTTAAAGAGGGTAACAAAGACATGCGTAATCTTCTCGGTGGTAAGGGTGCCAACCTGGCAGAAATGACAGGCTTAGGTCTTCCGGTTCCACAGGGCTTCACAATCACAACAGAAGCCTGTACACAGTACTATGAAGATGGCAGAAAAATTAATGATGATATCCAGGCACAGATTATGGAATACATCACAAAAATGGAAGAAATCACAGGCAAGAAGTTTGGCGACAAGGAAAACCCGCTTCTCGTTTCTGTTCGTTCAGGCGCAAGAGCATCTATGCCGGGTATGATGGATACAATCCTCAACCTTGGTCTTAACGAAGATGTTGTTGAAGTTATGGCTAAAAAGTCCGGCAACCCGCGTTGGGCTTGGGACTGCTACAGAAGATTTATTCAGATGTATTCTGATGTTGTTATGGAAGTTGGTAAGAAGTACTTTGAAGTTCTTATTGACGAAATGAAAGAAAAGAAGGGCGTAACCCAGGATGTTGAGCTTACTGCTGAGGACCTTGCTGAATTAGCTGCACAGTTTAAGGCAGAGTACAAAAAGCAGATTGGCGTTGATTTCCCAACTGACCCTAAGGAACAGCTTATGGGCGCTATTGAGGCCGTTTTCCGTTCATGGGACAACCCTCGTGCCAATGTTTACAGAAGAGATAACGACATTCCTTATTCATGGGGTACTGCTGTTAATGTTCAGATGATGGCATTCGGTAATATGGGCGATACATCAGGTACAGGTGTTGCATTTACAAGAGACCCTGCTACAGGTGAAAAGCACCTTA
>CANROX010000006.1 GCA_947632335.1 uncultured Clostridia bacterium | reverse complement strand
CTGTCTGTCTGTCTGTCTGTCTGTCTGTCTGTCTGTCTGTCTGTCTGTCTGTCTGTCTGTCTGTCTGTCTGTCAAAAGTTTTGCACTTTCCATCCACTTTGTCAACCCCTTATTTAAAAATAGTGTCAAAATTTACTCGGGGGAAAACCTCAAGCTTACCTCCACGGGTTGCATTGTATATCTCAACCCCTTTTGCATTGGCAAATTCTTTCAAATCCATAAACGCCTGAGTTGCATTATCTACATTGAAAATACCTTTTGTATTTTCATCGGCATTTTTTTCTACCCCATAATGATCCTTAACATTATTATTTATTATAAGATTACCGTTTTTATCTGTCATACGGCTAAAACTATGGTCAACACCAATGAGATAAATTTTTTTAAATCCCATATATATGGCAATTTGTGCGCAGGTTGTAATTACAGTTCCTCTGCAAACAATATCGTGTGCTATATCTTCTGAAAACTTCCTACTATCACCGGCTTTATAAAAAGACTGGTTAAAATAAATTGCATTTTTTATATTTATATTCTTATACCATTTAAGGTGAATTGGAATAAACTTGTATTCACACACCATTTCATTTATGTTATCTTTAATTTCCTCTAATACATATTCATCTTCACTAACCAAAAAATCAGTACGCCATGGGGTTTTATCATATGTATTATATATCCTGTTAGAAGCAAAGGATTTAATATTATTATTGTGTAAAACAGTTAGATCCTCCGGTTTTAGACTTGGTCCGTTACCAATAAGAAAGCAAACCTGACCATCATAAATATCTCTAAATAAAGATAGCTTTTTTCCGTACCTTGTTTTCTCAAATTTTTTTAACTGATAAGCCTGCTTCCTTGATTTTAGGGACTTAATTGGATTAATCATACATCTTCTTCTTTCTTAATTTACTTAATATGCTTTTAATCGGCGATCTAAAAATATCTTTTTCATAGTTATTCATTATAAACAACCAATTTATAACTAAAAAAATAACCGTATAAATAACTACCCCGATAAAAAATGTAACCCAATTATAGAAATCAATAAAATTAGATAAAACCAATGTTATAGTAGATAATATAGCCGGTGTAATAAAAATCATAATTACACCTTTCCAAAACCTCGGTATCTCTAAATTTATTCTTTTCCAGTAATACCAATTCATTATTAAGCCCTGTCCAAGTACAAAAGCAATACCTGAAACAGCTGCGGCGCCTATTATACCGTAGTAATTTACACAAATTAGAGTGCCGATAACATTAACAATAGCTATGGCTAAAAAAACAAGGGACCTAAATCTATGTTTATTTTGTGCAACAATTATATTTAAGGCCACATTCTGTATCAAAGGAATACATGGAGGAATCATCGTAACAATGGCAACCCAATATGCCTCTTGATAACCATCCCCTGCCCATAAATAAATGAAAGGCTGTCCAAAAGCTATGAAACCAAAGGTCAACAGTGAAACAATGTAGCATTGTAGACGGCCAACTCTAATCATTATGTCAGTTAATTCACTATTAGTTGAGTTACCGAAAACCATCATATTTACCTTTGGAGTCAGTACACTTAAAAGCCCCGTGGAGAAACTCAAAACCATGCCGTTAAAAGTAACGCCTATATTATAAATAGCAACACCCACTGTAGATAATGCCGGTATCGCTCCTATAATAATTGTATCAGTAGAATTATATAACTGGTTTATTATGTTTGCAACAAAAATCCAAAAGGAAAATACCAATATTTCCTTAATTAAATGCCTGGGCATATTATCATATCTTGGTTTTATACCGAGGCTATTTCTTACATATATTATATATATTATCCTTATTAGTATTGATAAAGAAAAAGATGATAAAGCAAGTCCTATTGATTTAAAGCCCATAAATAATACAATTAAATTCACAATAGGGACAGCAACTGTAGTCAAAATATTGATAACCTGCAAAAATAAAAATCTCTCGTGACTGGTGACAACAGAATTATATGGTGTACATAAAAAATTTAAAGCAGTATTAGCAGAAAGTATTAACACTAATATCTTTAGTTCATTAAGTTGATTACCACCCTTTAGTGAGGCTCCGTAAATTGGTTCAACTATAAATATAATTACTATACCCGCTATGACGGTAATTGCAGAAATTATCATGAATATTATATTAAATAGGCCGAAAACATTCTCTTCGCCTTCCTTGTCATTTTCCGCACGATATTTTGTAAAATATCTAACTACGGCAGAACCAATACCAAATGATATCAGCGAAAGATAACTGGTGACACTGCCGGACAATTTATACAACCCGTATTCACTTTGACCTAATAAATCAAGCATTATTGGTGTATAAAACATTGGTATTAATGACCCAATAGCCATATTTATATATGACAAAATAGCACCTACACGTACCTGATTCAATTTCGTATTCGCTTTAATCATATAAACAATCCTTCATTAATGTTTTTTTAAGCTAAAAATTTTTTCTACAAGTAAAACAATCCTATAACTTTTTGTAGAATAAGCAATTCGATATAACAAATTAGGTTTATAGTCCATTTTTTTTAATGTTTCAAGAAAATCTTGTGATTTTAAAATTTTATTATTATACTTAATTTTCTCCTTTCGAGATAATTTATTATCCTTATGGAATGTGTTTTTTAATATTACTTCGTATTTAAAAAAGCAAGCATTATAATATTTTCTAATCTGTTCTTCGTCACAGTTCCATTTTTTAATGTACTTATACATTATAAGATTTAGCTTACCATAAATACCAAGTAGGTTAGCATAATATTTATTAGACAAGCTATTCTCATTAGAATGCATATAGTTATAAAGTAAGGAATCAATAACTACAATTTTTCCGCTGGTACAATCCAAATATTCAAAATTAAAAATCAAGTCTTCCCCGAGAGAAATATCTTCATCAAATCTTAAATGGTTTTTCTCTATTATCTCCCTTTTATATAACTTGCAACATGGTCCTGCATCCAACCAATTTTCATGCAAAGTCATTATTTGCTTAACCGTATATATTTGTCCTCTTGTTTGAAATGATTTGTTAGATTTATTCATATTATAATTATCTACAACTTGAAATTTACTCCAAATATTATCACACATAACATGGGAATTCTTAGCAGTAATCAAACATTCTAAATAATCTATATCAATGTAATCGTCACTATCAACAAAGCAAATATACTTGCCCATAGCCACCTTAAGCCCTGTATTTCTTGCAGATGATACTCCACCATTCTTTTTATGTATAACTTTCACTCTATCATCTACGGTGTTGTATTTATCGCATATTTTTCCAGAATTATCAAGGGAACCATCATCAACAAGGATGACTTCAAAATCCTTGAATGTTTGGCTTAGGATACTATCCACACAATAGTGTAATACACCTTCTACATTGTAAACAGGGATAACAAAACTAACCAACGGCATATTAAAAACCTACTCCTAAAATACTTCTCACCTTACAGCACAAAAAGAAAAATTTACTCGCAAAGGAAAACCAAAATTTGTTTTTGCCGTTAAATGACAATAAATCCTCTTTTGAAATTTTACATTCACTAATAAATCTTTTAATTATATTTTTTGCCTTTCGTTTTTCTTTTCCATTCATAAATTTCATTGAGGACTGACAGGCAAAAATACAGGACCCAAAGAAATCTATCTTTGCCTGTTGAGATAGTTCCGGGAAATTCCTATCCATATAAACTTGTCGATTATATTTTCCTTCTAAGACATCTAATCTTCTAATATCATACTTATTACCCATTATGCTGTTTTTTCGCTGTAGATAATAATACATCGTCTTATTAATTTTAGACACTTTTTTTGCTTTCCCAAAGATTTGGTATGTCCAAAATTCATCTTCATTCAATTTTCCAACGGCAAATTGAATATCTAGAACTATATCAGATTTGTATAACTTGTTCCAAACATGCTGGTGAAAGGGATTCTCAGAAATAAGTGCAGAAAGTCCATCTACTGTTGAGAAATTAACTACATTAAAATCATCATAATAATCATCAAAATGATTATCTTCATAAAATTTAACAACACTACATTCAACAATATCACTATTTTCTTTAATCATTGTGTTATATAATGTTTCAATAAAGTCTAATGATACATAATCATCACTGTCAATAAAGCTAATATATTTACCGGTTGCAATCTTCATTCCGGCATTTCTGGCATCAGACAATCCGCCATTCTTCTTATGCACAACTTTAACTCTATAATCCCTCTTAGCATATTCATCACAAATTTCAGGGCATTTATCTTTGGAACCGTCATCAACAAGAATAATTTCAAGATTTTTATATGTTTGATTAATTAGGCTATCAACACATTTACAGAGATACTTTTCCACATTATATATTGGAACTATAATACTAATTAAATCATTCATAGTACACACCAATTTGACCAGGATCTAATTTTTTTACTCTAATTTTATCATAGAATCGAAAAAGACATTTAAATAAAACAGGAAAATATCTATAAAAAATCAACAGTATTTTTTCTTTCTTCCCGTTATAAAAACCTTGTGACTTAAATTCTAAAATTTCAGACATAACTTTTCTCTTCTCTATTTTATCTACACTCTTATTAAATATATAGGCTCTGTATAGACCAAGTAAACTTGCAGAAACCTTTTTTTTAGAAAGTAACTCGTAGGGTTTACCTATAGATAGACGATTAATCTCCTTTGATACAAAGAGGGATTGTCTACATGAAATTAATGAATTTGCAGAATGAGTTGAACTAGACTCACATGCAACATAATTATAAAAGGCACGGTCCACAAATACACTTTTTTCAACCTGGTCAAATAAATAGAAATTGGCTAAAATATCTTCATCATATTTTATATCCTCATTTAACCTAACATCATCAAATAGGGATATATCAAACAACTTGTTCCACAATCCTCCTACAAAAATGTTGCCGGTAATCAAACAGGATATAGCCTTGTCGTGTGCAAGCTCTATTATTTCTCCTGTATCTCCTACAACTGATATAACATTTCCACTTTCATCAACATTTTTGTAGCTACAATGTGCAATCTTTACATTATATCTATTAGTTATATCAATAAGACATTTATACATATCAGAATCAATGTAATCATCCGAATCAACAAATGTAATATAATCACCTGTAGCATTGTCAATCCCAAAATTCCTAGCATGAGAAACGCCACCGTTTTCTATTGAGAATACCTTTAATCTTTTGTCAGTCTTTTTTAATTTACCAAGAATGTCTATTGTATTATCTGTAGAGCCGTCGTTAATAACAATAACTTCTAAATCTTTATAAGTTTGATTTAGAATACTTCTAACACATTTTTCTATAGATTTTTCTGCATTATATGCAGGAACTATAACAGAAATTTTAGGCATAATTAACCTCTTTAATATCGAATTGCCCTATAAATATTTGAAAACAATCTCTTAATAGGATTTGTATAAGCAAAACCATTTGTAGAATTTATTATCTTATACTTTTTATAATACTTCTTTGCTAACTTATTTTGTGTCTTATAATAACTTCTATCAGCATTACCATTTGATTTATGCCAAACATTCATTGGAATGACCATCACACACAGTTTAGGATCCAAATTAGCTTGTAAGCACAAATCAGCACCGTACAAATGCCATCCATCACAATTTACTTCGTCAAAAGAGAGGTTTGTCAGACATTCCCTATGACACGCTATTAAACATTCATCTAATGTAAAACATGTTGTTGGTTTATCAGCAGTATTATACTTATTCTTTCCTTTTCCACCATACATGCTTGATAATATTGAACTGTCTCGGGGGGGGGGACCCGCCTTACTTTTAACACCAGCTGCGCCAAATATAACATTTTTATTTTCAACAGCAAAATCAAATATAAGACTTAACTGGTTAGGGTCTAGAAAAATTATGTCTTGATGGAGAAAAACAACAACCTCTCCAACTGCTTTTTTTATTCCATAGTTAAGTGCCTTTGCTGCAGATTTAAATTTAAAATCAGTATTATCCAATAAAACATAATCTATGTTGACATCACACTGCTTTTTTGCACTATCCACCATTTCACGCATTTTTTCTACATTATTATACACAGAAATAAGACTTATACTTTTCATAAAAAACTCCAATTCAGGTATATTTGCTTATCAATTCCCACTTTGAGATATCATTTCTATAATAATACCAATGAATTATTGGAAAGTACTCGCTAATTTCCAAAGTTCAATATCATTCTCATCAAATGCTTTCTCCACCTGTCTTAACATATATGGTAATTTAACTCTGTAGGATGGTTTATATTCCATATATAATCGGCGAGCTAGAACAAAAAGTGCTTCAATTAATGCATTATCTAGTCCGCGTATCATGGTATAGTAGTATGTACTTATGTGCCTTAGAATTAAGGTATAGAGAATCTCATTATTAGGTAGTCCATTTTTCTTATATCTTTGTAGTATGTCTATCAGTAACCAATATGAATCAATCGTTTTTATATTACTGTTGTTATTTTGCGTATGAGAAAAGTTTTTCTCATACCACTTGTATTCATATTCTATTTTTTGTATGTAGGAAAACCTAATATCCTGTGTGAAAATAAGAAATTGTATAATATCATCCTCATACCAATATCCTGGGAAAAATCTTACATTATTCCACAATTCTCTCTTGTATACCTTGCACCATGGTAAACCGGCTAAATTCATAATCTCATCATTATTTTTGTAGTTATTTAAGTTTCTCTTTGGATAAATATTAGGTATCTTACTAATGACAATCCCATCTCTCTCTTTTGATAAATTATGTCCGCACATAACCATATCAAAATCTTCTCTGTACGCTTCATTTAAAAGCACTTCAACGAGGTCATCATGAACTATATCGTCACAATCGACAAACATTATATATTTTCCATTTGCATTATTTATTCCGGTATTCCTTGCAGCACCTATGCCGGCATTTTTTTGAAAAAACGCTTTAACATTATTATAATTCTGAAATTTTTTTACTATTTCAGAGGCACCGTCCGTTGAACCATCATCAACAAGAATGATTTCAAAATTATACCTTGTTCTTTGATTTAAGACGGACATAATATTTTTTTCAATAATGTCAACATAATTAAAAATGGGTATTACTATGGATAAATCCAAATTAATATTAATTTCCGGGTTAACATATTCAGGTACACTCTTAGGATGTGGGTAAACCTTGTTTATGCAATCTAATGCTTGGTCATAACCTATTTCTATATTATATTTTTTTCTTTTAATCTTCTTCAATATATATTTAAGACAATATAAACAATATAAAATATTTGCCAGTAAACAGCATATAAATTCATTGTGAAATATCTTTAACAATCTAAAATAAAAACCGTATTTCATGTTATTTTCCTTTTAATAACCTAAACATTAACCTATAATAAGAGTTCTTATAATACTTTAGGTCTATAACTTCTATTTTATCACTAAAATTATAGGTATGTATACCCTCTGGTTTTTTGTAGTTTAACAATGTAATATCTTTAGGATATATTGTATCGATTAAAGAAATATTAAATTGAATTGGAAAATTTGTTAAATTAATAAAATTAAGTGCCTTACCATACGATCCTTCACAATTTTGTGAAGGATAGAAAAGTTTATTATCATTAATAAAAAAATTACCTCCGGGTCTCGCTATACCCATATCATCTGTAATAACACCTTTTTCTGAAATATTAAATTTTAAACCATCAAATTTTAATAATAATAATTCGCCTTTTGTTGAGTCGTCATCTTTTAATTTTAATGTAATAGCATATAAGCTATCATTTATTATATATGGAGTTGTATCAACTAATCTTATCCCATTCATAACTGCAGGTAATTTCTCCCACTCATATGGAAAAGATTTGCACTTATACATATACAATGAGTTAGTTTCATTGGATTCGGGCATCATATAAATTTGATTTTGATATTCAAATACAACAGGATATGATAGGTGATAATTTTCAACAATTATTGGTTTAAATTTACTAAAACATTCTTTTTTATCATCATATTTAGATACTGATATTATACCATGTCTTAATCTATAAGAATAAAATTCTGCAAAAAGAAAGGTTTCGCCATTATAATCAAATAAAAATGGGTCTGCATACCAACCCTTGTATCCGTTCTTAATCACCTTAAATGGAATTTCCCTATCAAAAAGATTTTTTCCACGTTTTCTAAATGCTATATTCCATGTTTCAATTTTTAACCCCATATTTCCAAACCCCTTATAAGTTCTGCAATAATTCTTCTACAGCCCTTGTGGTGTTCCCCTTATCAAAAAATTTCCCACGCTCTTTTGCTTGCTCGGAATAGTAATCAAGCAAATCCTCCTCGGTCAAAATTCTTTTAATCCCTTCATAGAGGGCTTCTTCATTATTTTCAGTTACAATGCCATATTCATTGTTTTCACCAAGTATTTCCTGCATACCGGAACACAAAGTTGTAACCACAGGAGTTCCAACAATCAATGACTCCGTAACAGAAGTGCTAAATCCCTCGCTAAGGGAAGAACAAACATATAAATCACAATTTCTTACATATTTATATGGGTTAGTTTTATAACCCATAAAAGTAAAAGTATCTTGTAAATCATTTTCACTAAGATATGATTCAAGTTTTGTTTGATCCTCACCTACACCAAATATATAAATGTGATTTTTTACGCCGTTATTTATAAGTTTCTTGTGAATTCTTACAAGTCTGTCAAAACCTTTAACCTGGGTAATTTTTCCTACAGAACAAATATTAAAATAGTCATCAGAAAAATTAATATCATCAATATTTTCCATTGATTTCTCTATAATTTCTTCTGTTTCTATTGTGTTGTATAAAACCCCGATAGACCTCTTAAAATCAAAAGTTTTTGTAAAATAATCTTTAACCCACTTTGATACACACGCAGTATAATCAAACCTATTGTAACAACGCTTAGCTTCCTGAAAATTTCTAAAGCCAACTGATGCTGCCCTTTCATTTTCCATCCTGCAATGTATCCAACTAACAAGTTTTGTGTCCTTATCTGCACAACCACTTACAATTCTTGCAGTCGGACCTTCAAGATAGGATACTATAATGTCATAATGTTCTTTTATAAATTTTTTAAAAAGAAATTGTGGAGAGAAAATTTTAAATATATGACTATTTCCCCTAAAAGTTTTTTTAAAGCACCGTCTTAACCTTATATTTTCATTTAAAAATTGCTCATTTACACCATTCGGAAACAAAACCTGCACTGTAATATCAAACACTGAGGTATCAAGATTATTCACTAAATTAACTAGAACTTTTTCAGCTCCACCATGTGATAAATTTGGTATAAAAAATAATATTTTTTTCATATTTTATCTCTTATGTAATGCCCTATATATTGGCGTTGGCAATAACCCAATACAAATTGGTCTTAATGCTTTAATGTACCCCAACATAGGCAAGTTAAACTCTTTAATTATTTTTTTTATTAACATAAAGCTATTTACTCTATACCTAAACTTTCTCCGCTTCAATGCGTTTCTATCATCGCGCATACTGTATAATGCTTCTTGAATATTGGCACCCTTATACCCCTTACGGTACAATCTAAACCATAAATCATAATCCTCAATACGAGTCACATCTTTATTAACATTATATCCGTTCAACTCTCTCATAACATCTGTGCGAATCATACACCCTGCATGACAGAAAGGGGGACCATTTAATAAATCAGATTTGTCTGGAAAATCTTTTACTACCGTAGTTCGGAACACTCCATCTTTATCGTATAAATTCATTTTTGAACTGACCAGTACAAAATCTTTATTATTTTGTAAGAAACCCACCTCTTTCTCAAAACGTGTGGGATCACAAATGTCGTCCCCATCCATTCGAGCAACATAATAACCTTTAGCTAAAGCCAAACAATTATTCAGTGTTGGTGCAAGCGTGAGATTAGTTTCGTTCCTAATAACTTTAATTCTATCATCAGTTTTGGAAATAGAAAGCGCCAAATTATATGTATTATCAGTTGAACAGTCATCGCACATAATCAACTCCCAGTTTTTATAAGTTTGGGCTATGATACAATCAACTGCTTCCTGTAAAGTTGATTCAACATTATATATTCCCATAAGAACAGATATTAGTGGACCACTCTGCATATAATATTACCTCCCAAAATCAAACTAATTTTTTTAGAATGCTAATATACTTGCATTTAACATTTTCTATATCAAATTCCTTCAACTTAATATAATTATTTTGTATTATTTCCTCCCTAAACTTACTGTTAGAGGATAATTTATCAATACCATCTGCAAAACCTTTATAATCATATTTATCATACAGAAATCCACCAATTCCGTCCTCTATTAAATCTTCATTACCCCTAATATTAGAGCATAAAATCGGTAAACCACTGGCCATAGCCTCCATCAAGGCAACAGGCAAACCCTCCTGCAATGATGGAAAAATAAATATATCAGCAGCATCGCACATTTCAGGAATATCTTTTCCATATCCCAGCAAACAAACCTTGTCCCTGATGTTCAACTGTTTAATAAGGTCAATCAAATAATCTTTTAATTCGCCCTCTCCTCTTACAAAGAATTTAACCTTGTTATTTTTCACTTCAGATAGTGCCTTTATGGCAACCGCTAAATTTTTTCTTTTTGTAAGCTCAGCCACAGAAAATAACATAATATCGTCATCAGCTAAACCTAATTCCTCTCTCTTTTTTTTTCTATTTTTATCATTTCTGGAAAACTTGTTTACATCTATACCAATTCCATTAACATAATAAGTAGTTTTTGCCTTAAATTTTCTTTTTGCTCTATCAAAATCTTCTTTATTTATGGTTATTAGTGCATCCGTAAAATATGACAAAAGCTTTTCAATGGGATAAAAAATCATCCAATTAAGCTTAGGGGCACCTTTAAAAAAATGAAATCCGTGGGCAGTATACAGAACCTTTGTACCTTTTTTACGATATTTTTTTGCTGCAAGTCTAGTAAAAACGCCCATGACTGGCTCGTTAGTCATAATAATATCATAATAATTTTTTGAAAGAAAATATTTTATTTGTCTAAATCCCCTAACATTAGATAATTTAAATGGGGAACGAGCTAAGTCAACTACAAAGATATTTACAGGTAAATCAACTAATTTCTTTTTTAAAATATCAAGCTTATCAGAAACAACCGAACAAACAATATCAACATCATAACCATTGTCTAAAAAATTTTTAATATGGGGAATCCAAAACTGATGTAAATGAAGTTCCGTACCGGTTAACAGAATTTTTTTATTCACCAATTACACCCTTTACCTTATCTACAATACCTTCGGCATTAATACCTACCTGTTCTCTTAAATAGGATTGACTGCCGACTTCAATACAGTAGAAATCATTAATACCTATCCTGTGAAGCTTTGCTATGCCCTCACACTCGCAAAGAACCTCCGCAATAGCAGAACCAAATCCGCCCTGAATGTTATGTTCCTCGACTGTAAAAATATAATCAAATCTTTTTGCGCAATCTGAAATAACTCCTTTATCAATAGGTTTAACTGTTGGAAAACTATACTGCTCTGCGGCTATACCTTGTTCCTCTAAAATATCGCACGCCTTAGATGTTTCTTCAAGGATAGCACCGGTTGAAAAAATTGCTATTTTATTTGGCATATCCTTGGCATCTCTAATTTTATATGCCTTACCAATAGTAAATTTTTTTATAGAATTATTGACAACCTTTTCCCCACCTCTGCCTAGACGAAGATAGGTTGTACCGTCTGTATGTGCGATAACCTCTGTTGCAAGTTTTGCCTCAAGTGGGTCACCGGGACAAATTACTGTAACATCAGGTAAAGCTCTTAAACAGGCAATATCTTCCGTAGCGTGATGGCTCATACCGAGTGAACCATAAACATATCCACCACCGACACAAATAATATTGACATTTGCATTATGATATGCGCAATCATTTCTTATCTGTTCCAAACAACGGAGTGTTGGAAAGTTACCAATAGAATATGTAAATACCTTTTTACCTTCAAGCGCCAAACCGGCTGCAACACCGGTCATATTTTGTTCAGCAATGCCAGCATTAATAAACTGGTTAGGTAGTGTCTCCCAGAATGGTTTTAGTACACCAAAACCAAGGTCACCTGTAATAAGTTCTATATCTTTATCCTTTTTACCAAGCTCGATTAAAGTCTTAATTACAGTATCCCTCATTTAGACTCAACCTCCCTTGTATAGTATGTAGGGTTGTATGTTTCAGAAACTGTATGTCTGCAGTTTTCCGGCTGTGCAATAGTTTCAGGACAACCGTTCGGTGTATATGGATCAATCACACCCTCCGGCTTAACTTTATGTAACTCATTAACTGCGCAGTTATATTCCCAACCCTCATGGGGAAAACGATAATGCCATAAAATATCCATTTCCATAAAGGAAATACCTTTGCCTTTAACAGTATTTGCAATAACAACAGTTGGTTTGTTTTCAGAATTTGAAGTATTAATAAGCGCTGACTTAAGTTCGCCATGGTCATGTCCATTTACTTCAATTATATTCCAACCAAATCCTCTCCAGCGTTTTATCATTTCTACTTCAAGGGTATTATTACAATAATCAAGACTCTGCATATGATTGTAGTCAACAATGGCAACAAGGTTATCAAGCTTATAATGATTCGCAAACTCCGCTGCTTCCCATACTGAACCTTCATTACATTCGCCGTCACCCATAACTACAAATGAGCGAAAATTCACACCATTCTGTTTTCCGGCTAAGGCTCGTCCTGCTGCAACTGGGAGCCCGTGACCTAATGAACCGGTTGAAAAATCTATACCGGGCAAATGATGTGATACATGACCCGAAAGACGACTCCCATTCTGATAATGAGTTTTCAGTTCCTCTGTATCAAAAAAACCATTTTCAGCAATAGCAGCATACACAGATGCACCTGCATGCCCCTTACTAAGTATAAAACGGTCTCTGCCATCCCACTCAGGATTATTAACATCAAATTTTAAAATATCTGTGTAAAGCACACCCATAATATCTGCCACAGACAAAATTGCACCAATATGACTGCCTCCGGAAAGATGAGTCATTTCTACGCCGTGGCGTCTAATAAGCCATGCAAGTTGTTTACTTGTCATATATAATTACACCTTCTTAAAACTAAACCCAAAAAGTAAATTTATAAATTTGGGATGCCATTTCACCCTTCTGTATATTTCACTTATTAATAGTGGTACACCTAAACCCACAACAAACATAATAGGCATTACAATATACCAATGCATATGCAATATTCTATTTGCTACAATCTCTGCAATAGCCTGACAAGGCCAGGAAATTATGTAAATGGAGAACGTCTTTCCCTCAAAATAATCCAGTATTTTATTCCCCATATAGGCAAGTTTAATTGAAATATATAGAACAGAATATATCATCAGAACCCCGATTATTACATTGCTGAAATTCATTAATCCAATAAAATAAAAATAATCAAAGTGCCGTAAGATAATAAAAATTGATATGGCAATAACCACATTCAAAATAGCAAAGCTGCAGCGAAAAAAGCATTGCTTTTTTTCATTGATCAATTTCTCTGTAAATATGCCTATACAAAAAAATATAAGCTGATTACATATATCATTAATCGCAAACCAGTCAATATCTATGGGATACACTGCCAAAGAGATAACAAAAAGTAGTAAAAACATACGCCCGACTATATTAATACTTATCTTCAAAATCAGGTATGAAAAAACATAAATAATCAACAAAGTTGGTAAAAACCAAAAGTGACCCCATACATTATCCCTTGGACTAAAAAAGGATCTCACGATGTATTCAAAGTTAAGTGCAACTTTATCATTAACAAAATCAGACAGTAAGATTTTAGGAATAAACCCTACAAGGGATAAAACAATGTATGGTGTTAAAAATTTAATACATTTTCCCTTTATAAATACACTGTACTTTTTTTTCCTTATCTCAGAAGTATATCTAAACAAAAAGCCTGCAATAAAAAAGAATAAGGGCATATGGAAATTGTAAATAAATGTGCGAATTGCATCTATCCAAAATGGCATGTCAGATGCACCCGTAGGAGTCGAGTGTCCAAGTACAACAAGAATTGCACCTATTGCATAGGCGTAGTTTATAAATTGTAATTTATACTTAAGTGTGTCATTTTTCATTGTTCTAATTAAATTAACCTATACCCATCCTGTTAAATCACTATAGTAGGAAATACCATCGCACAGCAAATAAAAATAAATAAATGAGACAATACCATAAATCCATTTAATATATTTCTTGCTAGATTCGGAAAAACAAGATTCTAACAGAAAAGGAATTAATATCAAATTATAAACCTCTGTGTAAATAGGTGTCCTACCAATAAGAATTCCACTTGTAAAAACACCTATTAAATATAGCGAAGCAGTAACTAGTGACATATTAATACATATTGGCAAAATCTTATATTTATCATAATAAACACTCAATTTTTTTCGATTCAATAAAGCGAGAAAAGGGGGAATAAAGGAAAATAGTGCACGCAAAGGATTAACTCCATTATCTGCAGCAAATTGTGACGTTGCATCAGCATATGCTGTATCTGATAGCACATAATCCACACCCGAAAAAAAAGAATCGGAAAAGATTGTAATCATTAAAACAATTATCACAAAAATAAATGTCCTGTATTTCCAAGGGGGGGATTTAGCGACAAAATAAAATGGAATCATCAGTAGTGCGGTTAAATGTACAGTAGAAATAAGCAATACGCAAATTATAAATTTAAAAGTTTTTCCTTTTATGATTAGTGGACAGCATGCAAACAATAGGGCGACGCAAATAAACTGGCGCATACCATCCATCATCCACATGAAATTAATCAGTGTTATAAACAGAAAAGAGCTATAAAAAAAATCAACAGAATAGTTCCTGATAGTTGCCATGACAGAAATACCGGAAATAATTGCAATTACCAGCAAAAATATGGTAACATCATTTGAAATATAGGACTTGAAAAAGGCTTCAAAAATTTCAAAAAAAGGAGCCTTTGAATCACTCCAACTAAAATTTTTAAAAAACTCAGAAAAATCGGTGGGAAAACTTTCAAAAGTTAATATATATTGTGATGTATCCCCTATACCTTTTCTTATTCCAATCCAAAAAATAAAATATCCAAAAATCAACAAGGCATAACCTAAAGAAATTCTGTTAATAGTTCCCTCTTCCAATACATCATTAAGAGCATGAACTCTATCTTTATGGGTTGAGGCAAACAAAAAATATACTAACAGAACCCAAAATATCATGGAACAAAAAATTATCATTTAATAACTCCAATTTTTAATTTTATAAGAATTCAGGCTTTCAACATATCTCCTATGTTCTTCAACTATAGGGACAATTTCTTTGGGAACAGCCTGTGTTCTTGTTAAAACTTTAAAAACTGTCCAAAAAATCAAACGAATATCGCCCCAAAAACTGTGGTTATACCTATAATAAAGCTGTAATTTAAGTTTTAATGGCCTTATGTACTTTAAGTATGCCTTGTCAGAATCGGTCGCTCTTGTAAAAATTTCAAACTGGTCGAAGTTTGCCATACTTGCATAGTCGGTTATGCCGGGTTTTAAGTCAAGAATAGGTTTCTCTTCTTCTGTATACATATCCACATAAACTTGAAGTTCCGGACGGGGACCAACAAAACTCATATTACCAATAAACACATTAATTAATTGCGGAAGTTCATCGAGCTTAGTCTTTCTGAGAAAGTGTCCCATACGAGTGATACGGTCATCATCGTCACCCACATTCCATTTTCCTTTTCCCTCGCAATCAGGAATCATAGAACGAAATTTAAAAATTCTAAAGATTTCACCATTCTGTCCAACTCTTGGGCCTCTAAAAAAAACTCCGCCCCTGCTATCAATAACAATAGCCAATGCTATAATTAGAAACAACCACGAAAATAATAGCAAACCTATTCCACTAACAACAATATCAAAAAGTCTTTTCACTGCAAACACTCCAAAATAAATTACATATTAGCACCATCAACAGGAATAATTGCACCAGGCATAAATGAACACAGTTCACTTGCCATAAACAGCACAACATCTGCAATTTCCTTTGGAGTGCCAAACCTATTAATTGCCTGATGATGTCTCAAAAAATCATCTACACGCGGGTGTCCCTCTTTTATAAATTTGTCCCAATAACTACCCTCAAAGGCAACTGCACCCGGCTCAACAGCGCTTAGTACTATTCCTTGCGGTGCTAAAGCACGACCAACAGTAGTAACATAAGAATTTAAAAAAGCTTTAGCTGAGGCGTATAGCGGATTTCCCCTAAGCATCACGGCAGAAATGGAAGAAATTTGGATTACCCTGCCCCAACCTTTCTCAATCATAGGAGGGATAAGTACACTATTCATATCAATGGAAGCAACAGCATTGAATTTTAGGGCATAATTCCACTCGTCAGCACCTCCAAGTGGATCACGGCTGATAAGAGAACCCCCTACATTATGTACAACAATATCAAACACACCATATTTGTCTAACAATGATTTGGCAAATTCTTTGGTATCAATTTCCATAATATCAGCAATTACATACTCAAAGGAAGACGCACCCCTTGAGAGACACTCTTCCTTCACATCAATCATAAGTTCTTTTGTTCTGGCTACAGCAACAATATTTGCATTTTCCTCAGCAAAGCCCACGGCAATACCTCTGCCAATACCCTTACTTGCTCCAACAATTAAAACATTTTTATTTCTTATACCTAATTCCATACTAACTCTCTACTTCTTACTTAATATAACTATGAATAGCAACACACAGTATCCTATTCTAATTAATTCTACTACAAAGAATAAAAATAGTCAACAAATACATTAATATTTCAATGAGCAATTATTTCACATTTAAAATTTACCAATTAATATCTCAATTTTTATAAAAAATATTAAAATTAACTTTATAAAAATCTCAATTAAAATGGCAAAAAACTCTTTATGGAACAATTGATGTCTCTCAATTCATTAACTTATTACTGTAAATAAATTTCCCACATTTTATATAATGTTTTCTTTTAAAAAAACTGACATTTCCTAGGAAATGTCAGTTAATTTTTTATCACTTACTCAAAAAATAATTCATCATTGTGAAACCTTTTTCAATGTAGTTTCCGGTTGTTTTGGCATTTGCTTCTGTAAATGTTTCTACGCCACTTTCCTGCTCGTTCTTGCTATTATAAATAATATAAGGAACCGGTTTAGAAGAATGCGTCTTTATATTGAGGGGGGTTGGGTGGTCCGGGCAAACAAGAACCGCATAATCATCGTAATCTTTAAGAAAGTTTACTACGGGTGTTAGAATCTTTTTGTCTATAAGTTCAATAGCCTTAACCTTATTTTCGTACTCCCCCCTATGTCCGCACTCGTCCGGTGCTTCAACATGAATATATACAAGGTCCTGACCGTTTTTAAATTCATCTATTGCGGCCTGGGCCTTTCCTTCAAAGTTTGTATCTATATAACCTGTTGCTCCGTCAACATCGACGCTTTTCATTCCTGCACAAATTGCAATACCTTTGAGAAGGTCAACTGCAGAAATGATGGAACCCTTTTTATTAAATTTCTTCATAAAGCTGTCAAGTATTGGCTTTGTACCTTCTCCCCACAGCCATATTGAGTTAGCAGGACGCTTGCCCCTTGCTATTCTTGCCTTATTTATAGGATGGTCCTTTAAAAGGTCATAGGACTTTTTCATTAGTTCATAAAGAGGCTCTACTGCACTGCCTTTTGGAATATAATCCTTAATAGGTTGCTGAGAAATGTCATGAGGAGGTGTAAATGAAACATTATCCATATCTCCCTCTGCCCATACAAGACAATGTCTATAGGAAACGCCGGAATAAAATTTAAAAATTTCATTTCCCAGCTTTTCATCAATAAACTCAATAATTTCCTTTGCTTCCTCTGTGCTTATATCGTCTGCACAATAGTCAACCATTGTTTTATCCTTATAGTTTTCTTCGTCGGATAAGGTTACAAGGTTGGTTCTAAGGGTCACATCAGTTTCTTTTAAATCAATGCCGATAGACGCCGCCTCCAAGGGACTTCTACCTGTATAATAGACAGCCGGCTCATAACCGAGAACAGAGAGATTAGCCACATCACTGCCGGGTTTTAAACCCTCTGCCACCGTCTTTACCATACCAACCTCGCCCTTTTTTGCAAGGCTATCCATAGTCGGCTTTTTAGCAAGTTCCATAGGCGTCTTATTTCCTAACTTTTCAAAAGGCTCATCAGCCATACCGTCGCAAAGCATTACTAAGTATTTCATAATTAATTCTCCTCGTGTCCTTTCATTTTAAGATATGCATTAATAAATCCATCCAGGTCACCGTCCATAACTCCATTGACATTACCTGTTTCATAATTTGTTCTATGGTCTTTTACAAGTGTATAAGGCATAAATACATAGGAACGGATTTGACTGCCCCATGTAATTTCCTTTTGGACACCTTTTATATCCTCAATCTTTTCAAGATGCTCTCTTTCCTTGATTTCCACCAGCTTTGACATAAGCATTTTCATAGCCACATCCCTGTTCTGATACTGACTTCGTTCAACCTGCGAGGCCACAACGATACCTGTGGGGATATGTGTAAGACGGACTGCCGATGATGTTTTATTAACTTTCTGTCCTCCCGCACCGGATGCTCTATACACATCCATTTTAATATCTTCATCACGAATTTCAATTTTAATGGAATCATCAATTTCAGGCATAACCTCAAGGGAGCTGAAAGAAGTATGTCTCCTGCCTGCCGAATCAAAGGGCGAAACCCTTACCAGTCTGTGAACACCGGCTTCGCTTTTAAGATAACCGTATGCGTTTTCTCCCTCAATTAGAAGTACAGCAGACTTTAGTCCTGCCTCGTCACCGTCAAGGTAATCTATTTCCTTAACATTAAATCCATGGTCGGCTGCCCATCGTGTATACATTCTGTAGAGCATTTCCGCCCAATCCTGTGCCTCAGTACCGCCACTGCCTGCATGGAAAGTAAGAATTGCGTTATTCTTGTCATATTCCCCTGTAAGAAGTGTTTGGAGTTTCTGCTGTTCAAGTATTTTTTTGACACCCTCGTACTCATTTTCCGCCTCTTCAAGGAGGGAAACATCCTCTTCCTCATCTCCAAGTTCTATAAGGGCAAGGGTATCCTCATATTTTTCAACAAGAGAATTAAAATTATTAACCTTAGAGTTCAGGTCAGCCGTCCTCTTTAGAATTTTCTGACTATTCTCCATATCGTCGTAAAAACCGGGTTCAGCAGCCCTGTTTTCCAACTGCTGTATTTCACTCTTTATTGCCTTTAACCCCAAAGCGTCTGCCAAGTCATCAATCTCCGGCTTTAATGCTTCAAGTTTCAGCTTTAGTTCTTCAAACTGTACCATAATATTTACCTCATTTATAAAACTCACCGTATATTATATCGCAAAAGAATAAAAAAGTAAATTAGTCCATAGAATAAAAAATAGTAAAATAATGTTGCGGATTTCCATAAGATTTGTTATA
This sequence comes from uncultured Clostridia bacterium, assembly GCA_947632335.1. Lineage (GTDB taxonomy): Bacteria > Bacillota > Clostridia > Oscillospirales > Acutalibacteraceae > Ruminococcoides. The sequence goes on along the minus strand of CANROX010000006.1, from coordinate 53,053 downwards.
ATTGGATAAATATAAGTATTTACTATACTGTTTATTACTTTTTTATCGGTTATTAAACTAAAATTTTAATAAAAAGGAAGAGATTATGGATTATATAGGATATGAATGTCCTGCTTGCAGCAGAAATTTTCATGCAGACGATGATATAGTCGTATGTCCGGAATGTGGTACTCCGCATCACAGAGAGTGCTACGAAAAGCTGGGTGAGTGCTTTAATAAAAGTAAGCACAGTCAGGGATATGATTTTGAAGCGGAGGCAACTGAAAGCCAGGTTCCAAAGGGATTTGTAAAATGCAAATCATGTGGCGAAATCAACGATGAAGGTTCTTTTTTTTGCAATAAATGTAAAAAACCTTTGATTGATATACCTAATGGTAATTATACACAGAACCCACAGGGACAAAACACACAAGGAAACAATCAGAATCCATATGGAAATCCCATGGGCGGTATGCCCTTTGGCGGCGATGCCTTTGGAGGTAATAATCCGGGTTTTAATGCTGTTCAAATGGATCCAATGGGAGGAGTTTCTCCTGATGCTGAATTTGAAAACGGTGTAAAGGCCGGAGAAGCTGCAAAGTATGTTAAACAGAGCTCACCATATTTTATGCAGGTTTTTAATAAAATTAAATCTTTTGGAAAATCCAGATTTAGTTTTGCGGGACTGCTTTTCGGAGGAGGCTACCTGCTTTACAGAAAACAGTATGTGCTGGGTACAATCATCACTTCAATTATGGCACTTTGCCTTATTTTTTCAACCTATGTTGAATATACAGTTTTGCAGGATATTATGACTGAACTGGGCAATTCAGATTTAAATATTACCACATATTCACAACTGTTTAACGCTGTAGGAGAACAGGTTATGAACAGCGGTGCCGGAACTATTGCATTAGTATCCGGTGCGGGAATCTCCACTGTTATTTACTATGCGCTTCATTTAATCTGCGGTTTTACCGCAAACAGATGCTACTACAAGCACTGCTGTAAAGAAATTAAGAAAATAAAAGAAAACGCCTCATCAACAACAGAGGCAGATAACGAATTACAAACAAAAGGCGGAGTTAATACAGCTCTTGGTATCAGTTTACTTGTTGTTGCGCTGATTATTAACTTTTTGCCGCAATTTATATTTAGATTTTAATTTTTTAGGGGTTTAGATATGAGAATTACAAAAGCTGTTATCCCGGCTGCGGGATTGGGAACAAGGGTTTTGCCTGCTACAAAGTCAATGCCAAAGGAGATGTTCCCCATTGTGGACAAGCCTGCCATCCAATATATTGTTGAAGAAGCTGTTAAGGCAGGTATTACCGATATTCTTATCATTACAAACAGAGGTAAAGGTGTAATTGAAGACCACTTTGACCGTTCTCCGGAGCTTGAATCTGCTATGGATAAGCCGGAAAGGCAGGAAATTTTAGAAAACATAAAGGGAATCTCCAGCCTTGCAAATATTACATTTATAAGGCAAATTGAAACAAAGGGTCTTGGCCATGCAATTCTAAGGGCAAAGAACTTTGTTGGGAATGAACCCTTTGCCGTTCTTTTTGGGGACGATGTAATTATCGGCGAAAGTCCTGCAATCGGTGAACTTATTGATGCCTATGGCGAATTTGGCAAGGGTGTTGTTGGCGTTAAACTTGTACCTGAAACAGAAATTCACAAATATGGCTCACTAAAGGTTGAGCCCCTACATGATAATGTATTCAAATGTACTGATATGGTTGAAAAGCCACAGACTCCGGAAGAGGTACTTTCGTGCTATTCTATTCTTGGAAGATGTGTTCTTCCACCGGAAATTTTTGAAATTATTGAGAACACAAAGCCGGGTAAGGGCGGAGAAATTCAGCTTACCGACGCTATGAGAGAAATTGCTATAACAGAGGGTATGACTGCTGTTGAATACACGGGAACAAGGTATGATATGGGCAACAAACTGGGTATTCTACAGGCCTCCATTGAAGTCGGTATTAAGCACCCGGAGATTGGCGAAGAACTTAAAAAATATTTAAAAAATTTTGTAAAGACTATTAACTGATATTCTAAAGGCTCAGGAAAATTTCCTGAGCCTTAAGTTTTGTTCTTTTTATATTTTAACTTCTATTGGATTATGATTTTCAAAATAATGGTATGCTTTAAAGCCAAGGTTTTTTAGCATTTCTATTGCCTTATCCAAACCCTTACCCAGAACATCTTTTTTATGGGCATCGCTCCCCAATGTTATTAAAGAGCCTCCAAGCTGTTTATACATTTCTAAAATATCTTTTCCGGGCATTGTTCTTCCCAAAGCTCCCGTCAGGGTTGAAGTATTAATTTCAAGGGCTTTATTATTTTTAATAAGGGTTAATAGTATCTCCTTAATAATACCGTCAAATTTGGAGTAATCAAGACTAATACTTGTTCTTTCATAAATATATCTTGCAGGATAATCAAAGTGTGCAAGGCTGTCAAAACCATTCCACCTTGCAACTTCAAGCTGTTCGTTAAAATACTCATTAAGTAGGGTATTGACATTTTTCTCCATGTATTCTAAAAAGTAAAAATCTCTTCTTCCCCTTACCTCGTGGGTAGATGCAAGAATAAAATCGTATTCTCCTAAATTTAATGCAATTTTCGTTTTATCAAGGTCGTGAGTTGGTTCACCCAGTTCAATACCGCATAAAACCTTAATTTTATCCCTATATTTTTCGGCAATTCTTTTTGTTTCTTTTAATGAGGCAGGGATTACTTCTTCAAGTCTAACCCCAAATTCATTATCCCTGTCGCCAATACCCGTTGCATCACAGTGGTCTGTTATTGTCATAACACTAATTTTATTTTCTATCCCCTGTCTAACCATTTCTTCAACAGATACACTGCCGTCAAAGGAAAATTTTGAATGTATGTGACTGTCACAAATCATCATAATTATCACCACTAAGAAGTTTATCATAATATGGAATTTAATGCAACAATGCGCCTTTACATTTCACCTGTTTGGTAGTATAATTATACAGAATTTAATTATGGAGGTAAGTTATGAAAGCGGTAATTACTGTTGTTGGTAAGGATACAGTGGGTATTCTTGCAAAGGTTTCTGCTGTATGTTCTGAATATGAGGCAAACGTTGTCGAGGTGTCCCAGAGTGTTTTACAGGATATGTTTGCAATGATTATGCTTGTTGAATTAAGAAAAAAGAACTTTGGTGAGCTTTCTGCAACACTTGAAAAATTAGGTGATGAAAATAATCTTAAAATACACTCTATGCACGAGGATATTTTCAACTCTATGCATAAGATTTAAGAGGTAATATAAATGCTTGAAACAAGAGATATACTTGAAACCATAAATATGATTGATAATGAAAACCTTGATGTAAGAACAATTACAATGGGTATCTCATTACTTGACTGTATGGACGAAAACATAGACAAGGCCTGCCAAAAGGTTTACGATAAGGTCTGCCTTAGTGCAAAGAACCTTGTTAAAACCGGTGAGGATATTGAAGAGGAATATGGTATTCCAATTATTAATAAAAGGATTTCCGTAACACCTATCGGCATGGTATCCGCACCTTGCAAGAATAAAGATATTACAAAGTTTGCCAAAGCCCTGGATAAGGCGGCAGACACACTTGGCGTCAACTTTATTGGCGGATATTCTGCCCTGGTGCAAAAGGGCTTTGCCTCCGGCGACAAAGAGCTTATTCGTTCGATTCCTGAGGCACTGGCAACCACAGAAAGAGTTTGTTCATCGGTAAATATCGGTTCAACCAAAGCAGGTATTAATATGGACGCCGTAAAGCTTATGGGACAGGTAGTTAAGGATACTGCAGAGCTTACTAAGGACAGAGAATGTATTGGTGCTGCCAAACTGGTAGTATTCTGTAATGCCCCTGAAGATAATCCTTTTATGGCAGGTGCTTTTCACGGTGTTGGCGAGGCGGATAAAGTTATTAATGTAGGTGTTTCCGGCCCGGGGGTTGTAAGGGCGGCTCTTACCAAGTGCGGAAGTCATAATATTTCAGAACTTGCAGATGTAATCAAAAAAACTGCTTTTAAAATTACACGAATGGGTCAGCTCGTTGCCCAGCAGGCAAGCAAAAGGCTTGATGTACCCTTTGGTATTGTTGACCTTTCCCTTGCCCCTACTCCGGCGGTTGGCGACTCCGTTGCCTATATTCTTGAAGAAATGGGACTTGAGGGATGCGGATGTCACGGTACAACGGCAGCGCTTGCTATGCTTAATGACGCTGTTAAAAAGGGCGGTGTAATGGCATCCAGCCGTGTCGGAGGACTTTCCGGTGCATTTATTCCTGTATCCGAGGACGCCGGAATGATTGCCGCCGCAGAAAATAAATATCTTGATATTACAAAATTGGAATGTATGACAGCCGTATGCTCTGTTGGACTTGATATGATTATTATTCCAGGTGACACAGAGGCTGATGTAATCAGTGCTGTTATTGCTGACGAGGCCGCTATAGGTATGGTGAACAGCAAAACAACTGCTGTAAGACTTATTCCTGCTGTTGGCAAAAAGGCCGGTGAAACCCTTAATTTTGGCGGACTTCTTGGTTATGGTCCTGTTATGGAATTAAGAAAAGGTTCACCATCAAAGTTTATTGGCAGAGGCGGTCAAATCCCTGCACCTCTACAGTCGTTGAAAAATTAAAATTAAAGCTCCCGATGGGAGCTTTAATAATTTTTAAAATAAGGTGATATTTCTACTGATTTAGAATATAATTAATTGAACAAAAATGTTGACATACGGTATCTGTTATGATATAATAACGATTGTGTGAAAGAAAAGTGAATATGCGGATGTAGTTTAGTGGTAGAACTTCAGCCTTCCAAGCTGATCGTGTGGGTTCGATTCCCATCATCCGCTCCATAAAAAACTCACGAACTAATCAGTTCGTGAGTTTTTTATCTATAAGCTTTTATTTTCCCTATCTTAAAATTCGTTTCCGGGGAACTTGGGAATAGCATCAAAGCCCGGTTTTAAATCTTCATCAGTTGGAATATAATCCGTCATTGTACCGTTATTGAAATTCTCATATGCAACCATATCAAAGTAACCTGTACCAGTGAGTCCAAAGAGAATTGTCTTTTCCTCTCCTGTTTCCTTGCATTTGAGAGCCTCATCAATTGCTACCCTAATTGCATGACTGCTTTCCGGAGCAGGAAGTATACCCTCAACTCTTGCAAACTGCTGGGCAGCCCTAAATACGCTGGTCTGCTCAACAGATGTTGCCTCCATAAGTCCGTCGTGATATAGCTGTGAAAGAGTTGAACTCATACCGTGGTAACGAAGTCCGCCTGCATGGTTAGCAGATGGAATAAAACCGCTGCCAAGGGTATACATCTTTGCAAGAGGGCAAACCATACCTGTATCGCAGAAGTCATATGCAAACTTACCCCGTGTAAAGCTGGGACAAGATGCCGGTTCAACAGCAATAATTCTATAATCAGCTTCGCCTCTAAGCTTTTCACCCATAAACGGTGAAATAAGACCACCGAGGTTTGAGCCACCACCGGCACATCCAATTATAATATCAGGTTTAACACCATATTTATCCATGGCAGTCTTTGTTTCAAGACCTATTATTGACTGGTGTAACAGAACCTGATTAAGCACACTACCTAGTACATATCTATAACCGTCATTTTTTGTGGCAACTTCAACAGCCTCAGAAATTGCACAGCCAAGGCTGCCTGTTGTACCCGGATGGGCCTCAAGAATTTTTCTGCCCACCTCTGTTTCCATAGAGGGTGACGGCGTAACGCTTGCACCGTAGGTTCTCATAACTTCACGCCTAAAGGGTTTTTGTTCGTAGGAAACTTTAACCATATAGACCTTACAATCAAGACCAAAGTATGAACAAGCCATTGAAAGGGCTGTTCCCCATTGGCCCGCGCCTGTTTCTGTAGTAACGCCTTTAAGTCCCTGTTTTTTGGCATAATAAGCCTGGGCTATAGCGCTGTTCAGCTTATGGCTTCCGCTTGTGTTATTACCCTCAAATTTATAATAAATCTTTGCCGGCGTATCAAGAGCCTTTTCCAAGAAATATGCCCTGATAAGAGGTGACGGCCTATACATTCTGTAAAAGTTCTGTATTTCATCAGGAATTTCAATGAAGGCATCATCATTATTTAACTCCTGTGCAACAAGTTCTTCACAGAAAATAGGATAAAGCTCTTCCGCCTTTAACGGTTCAAGTGTTCCCGGATTAAGAAGTGGTGCAGGCTTTGTTTTCATATCAGCCCTTACATTATACCATTTTGTAGGTATTTCACTTTCATCAAGGTATATTTTGTAAGGTATTTTGTTTTCAGACATACTAAATCTCTCCCTTTAGCGTTTTAGTTCGTTAAATTGATACTGTTGGTATTATAACACATTATTACTGTATTGTCACTATTTTTTTGTTAATTTTATATGTTTTTATACCGTACTATAATATTATGTATAAATTCTTTAATTTCTAAGCTGTGCAATTGCAACTAAATCTTTATTGTTCAGCTTATTATCTTTTATTACATCACCGGCAAGTTTTCTGTTGCCGGAAAGCGTTGTGATATCCAGAAGATACTCCATCATAAGTTTAACATCGTTAGTGTTAACACTGCCGTCACAGGTTATATCTCCCTTTACAATTAAAGTTTTATTTACTGTTCCGTTTCCGGTAAATGAGGCTGTTAAACCGGTATAAACATTACCTCTTGGTACATAATACTCCCCGTCGTATAGGTTAAGTTCATATCCGTTATAGGAAAGATTATCTTTAAAACGGGTAACTGATGTTGAGGGCATCACATCAAATATATAGTCATCAACAAAAGTATACACATCACTTCTTATCCCATATCCATCAGAAGAGTAACCCACACTTTCCATAGGAACATCGCCTTTTGACGCTGTTCTAATATTGGACAGTTCCTTATATCTGATTGTATAAACGTTATTTTCTGTTACCACAAATATAGTATCATTATAGCCGTATATATTACTGATTTCACCGTTAATAGTGTATTCTTTTGTTTCTTTGCTATTTTTGTAGGGACAAAAATAGACTGTATCTGTACTGCAAAATACAAAACCTTGGTCGATTACAGTCACTTTATTATTTTTATGACTAAATACTTCTTCCAGATTGTTAGTAAGACTAAAAATATTTCCATCTGAAATGAAACAAGTATTATTAATCATTTTAATTTTATCTTTAAAAAATTTGCCGGAAAGATATGTTACCTCTCCCGAATGAATATAATATATCCCGCCGCTTGTTCTGATAGCAATATAATTACCATTAATAGAATCCGCCTGGAAAATTGTATGCTCAATGTTATAACTTTTTAAAAATAATCCTTTAGTGTTAAAACAATATAACTTGGTCCTATTAATTTTATCTGTCGCATAGTAGTAACCATTCTTATCAACTGACGCAGTCACATAATCAAGCTTCGTATTTATATCAAGGGATATATCGGTTATCTTTTTCCGTTTTAAGTTGTATTTTGCTACACAAAGCTTCTTTTCACTATTTTCATAAAAGAAATGAAATTCATTATTTGCATATTGGCATCTCTTAATTTCTTTTGCACACCTTATAGTGCAATGACCATTTCCAATCTGATTGATTATAGCATTACTTCCATCTGTACTTACGATAAAACTATTTTCACCGTCTGAAAAGAAAGAATTTTCTCCGTAGGTTTTGTAAGTTGACTTGGTAACAGCCTGAATATTGATTATAGAAAATACAAATATTAAAATCGACAAAATGATAGCAAAAAACTTTTTCATATTCTTAACCCATTAAAAAAAATAAAAATTAAAATATATTTTACTATTTGACAATATTATACAGCATTTTTTACAATAATGTTTGTTTTCGTGAATAACTTTCACTAAATTTTGTATTTGTATATTTAAAAAAAGAAAACTCCTGCATAAATTAGCAGGAGTTTAAAATTTTTACAAATTATTTTGTAATTACATCAATAAATTCACGGACAGCGCCTCTGCCGCCGTTGGTCCTACATACATAGTCGACCTCTTCCAAAACCTCCGGTACTGCATCTGCCGGGCAGGCTGTAAAGCCACATTTTTTTATACATTCAATGTCATTAATATCATCACCAATGTAAGCAACATGACTGAAACGGTTACCAAATTTTTGGAGTACATCAATAAGTGTTAATAACTTATCCTTTGAACCCTGGTAAACCTCTGTAACTCCCAGTTCCTTTGCCCTGTATTCAACTATACCGGACTGTCTGCCTGTAATAATAACAGGTGTTATACCGCACTTTGGAAGGATGTGTGCAATAGCATATCCATCTTTGACATTAAAGGTTTTATATTCTTCCCCATCTGCAGAGCAATAAATATCTCCATTTGTCATAGTTCCGTCTACATCCATAAAAAGAATTTTAATATTCTCTTTCATAATATCCCAACCTTTCTATATTGTTAATTTTATAACAAACATCTTGTTATGTCAATACAGAAAAGGAGGATAAAAAATATGTAGTCCTTATTTTAACATATATTTTCTCTTTTTAAAAAATAAATAATTCTTATAAGAAAACTTATGGTCTTTAGAAAACAGTTTATTATAAATAGGTATATATAATAAGTTTATCAAATAGGATGTTAGTACTGATAAAAATAGGAGCCACAAATATATCAAAGTTGAATAATAGGGTTTCATTATAATTCCCTGGAAATAGTAATAACACAAGAAAGTATGTGTTAGCCACATGTTAGTTGAATGCTTTGAAAAGAAAATAATATATTTGCTGATGTTTGTATTGTATAAAATTTCAGTTATCCCAAAGACAAATAGAGGGACAACAATAAAATCATATTTCATTGAATCAGGTGAGTTTAAAAATATCACCCTAATTGATATTGACAGCAATATTAACAAATAACTAATCAATTTAGTATGTTTAAAATCACTAATGCAATTAAAAATAGAAAATTTAGCACATATTATTCCTACAGCAAATGTCAAAAATGTATCGAATCTAGTAAAGTAAATTAGGTAAGTATAAATTATGTTACTAATATCAATAATATATAGGCCAAAAAAACCTATAAAAACATTAGCCAAATAGACAAAGGAAATTGTAATTATAATTGCAGTCGGAATTATCCATAAATAATTTCTACTTCTGTCTCTGCATCTATTTAATAAGTATACCATTGCAGGTGCTATACTTAACAATACAATATACTGCGGTATGAACCACCATTCAGCTATAATGTCTGATAAACCAAAAAAAGAATAAATAATAAACTTTAAATTAAATGTGAAAACACCTGTAATAACTCCATATGGTAATATTATTAAACCTATTATCCAGAAGTTTATCATAAATTTCAGTGCGTGTTTTCCAACACTTAGATACATTCTTCCAAGACTTTTTTCTTTGGACAAACTGCAATACAAACCAAATCCGCTTAAAAAAATAAAAATACAAACGCAAATTTTACTAAAGTTTGCAAGTATAGACTGAAAATCAAAGCCAAAAATATTAATTAAAGAAAAGTAGGCATAATGTAACCTTTCCGGTATAACAAACAAATGATGATAGACCATTAATAATATAGCTATTCCTTTTGCTATCTGAGTATGCTGTTTTGTAAACCTATTCCTGTCTGTCTGTCTGTCTGTCTGTCTGTCTGTCTGTCTGTCAAAAGTTTTGCACTTCCCATCCACTTTGTCAACCCCTTTTGCAGAAATTCATAATAATTAATTAGACTACCATTTTATTTTAATATCAAGATAATTAGAAGTATAAAATTAGAAAAATTATTATTTTAGATAAATATCTAACAAATTATCTGAAATGTTTAATCAATTCCCTTCCATCTCCCTAAAAAAATCCTCTGAATCTTTATTCCATTTTTTTATAATTTTTTGGTCGAATGATGATTTACAAAAACTATCATCATTCAAAATAAGATTTTTTATAGCATTAGTCACCTTTGTTGCTCCGGAATAATTTAAATGTGTCCCACCATCCGCAGTATCAGTGTTCCAAGAAAAATTCTTTATCAGTTTATCCGTGTTAACATTATAATCGACAAACTCTACACCCAATTTTTCTGATAAATTTAAAATAATATTATGTTTAACCTCCGTCCAACATGCAATCTGTGGAGCAAAAATAAGTATCATTTTACAATTATTTTTTTCACATAAATTTTTTATTTTTCTAGTATATATTTCACCATTATTTATGAGGTCAGTATTTTTTTCGGGTTTAAGTTTTTCCGATGGGGCTAAAACATTCTTCTTTATGCTATATCCCTTGTAAATATTATTTAAGGCCTTTGGTTTTATTGTAAACATATCACCAAGTGTTTTATCTTTAAATGAACTTTTATATTTCATAACAGGGAATATGTAATTAATATTTCCAAGTAATTCATCATTAAAATAATCCACAAGGCCATTAACGGTATCTTGACAATATAGATTATTATCTATAACCTCAAGCTCACCAACCATAAATGAAACCTCTAACAATAAAATCTTAGGTTTCTGGCGTTCAAATATTTTCTTTATGTCAAAATAAATCTCACTTGGATATGCATAACCGTAGCCCAATGCATACGAGGTTATTTTTTCGTCTTTCCATAATTTCGCGGGTACAAAGGAATTAAGAGAGGTGGAATCTCCTGCCAACAATACATCAATCGAATCTTTATACTCTGCATTAAATTCTTGAACAACCTGATTTCTTCCGGTGGAACTTCTGATTTCATTAACCTTTAAAACATTAGAAAAATAACATAGAAGAATTGTAACGATCAACATAAAACACAAGAATCTTAAAATATGTAAGACATGTTTTTTTACTTCCATATTTCCTCCTAAAATTGAGCATATATTGCGGCCATCTCACCGTATTCTACTCCAAAAGCACCTGTTAATAAAACGGAAAACAACAAAAATAGTATTGCTATCCATTTAATAATAAATATCTTCGTGTTAAGTACCTGAATTATGTTAATACCCTTTTCTTTAATTACACCTACAACAGACACCAACAGCAACCCAATAAGTATAATTATTAAATCAAAGTTGCCCGGTATAGCCCACGCTAAATCAGAACCCTTTAAATTAAATAAAGCTGATGATAAATAACCTAAAAAGTCAGATACTGTAGCCGATTTAAAAAGCAACATTCCAATATTAACAATAAAAAAGGTTCTTAGAATCTGAAATGATCTAAATATTCTTCCGTTTTTTATGTGCAATTTATTCTTTATGAAATTAAATAATGGGGTTAATAACTGACCAATCATCATAAGAACATAATAATATAACCCGTATAAAATAAACTTTATACTTGCCCCATGCCAAAGTCCATTACAAAACCAAACAAAGAATAGAGAATATGCTGCCGGAACAAATGTTGACAGTGTTTTATTTTTTGTATGTTTTCTTACAAATTGATTAACTTTTTTAAAGTGACCAGATAATGTTATCGGATAAAAAACATATTCTTTCAACCACAGACCAAGAGTAATATGCCATCTTCTCCAAAATTCATTAATCGACTTTGAGAAAAAAGGTTGTCTAAAGTTTTGAGCCACCCTTACACCAAATAACTCTGATACACCCGACACAATATCAATACAACCGGAAAAATCCATATATAATTGAAACGTATAGAGGACAGTAACTATAGATAGTCCAAGCATCGAATTCTCGGTCACATTGTCAAAGTAATCAGACAGTACAAAACCTATTCTATCAGCAATAACCAACTTTTTATATAGACCAAACATAATCAGTACAATAGAACCTGTAAACTTTTCATAATCAAACTTATGAGGTGTTCGGAACTGCTTATCTAAATCTTTGTATCTATCAAAAGGACCCTCTACTATATGCGGAAAATAGGAAACAAAAAGCAAAACTCTAAATGGATTTCGCTCTGCAACAATTAAACCTCTATGTACATCAACAATATAACTAACTGACATTAGGGTATAATATGAAATGCCCAATGGAAGAAGTATATTGAATTCCGGAATAAGTTTGTTTAAAGCAAACATTCCTGCAACAGAATTTACTATATCCCCTAAAAAATTGCAATACTTTAAAGCAACTAAAATTGCAATAACCGATACTGAGAATATAGCAACAAGTATTTTCTGTCTTTTTTTGCTTTTTTGCTTATAAGACTTCCTTTCCTCTTTCGGAAGTTCTTTCTTTTTTATTACAAATAAATCTCTGTTTTTCTGAATAATTAGAGCGCCTGCATATGTAATTCCAGTAGTAATGAGCATATATATAGTTAGTAAAGCACTGGAAAAAACAAAAAACAATAGTGATGCAACCAGTAGCACACACCACTGAATTTTTTTGGGGACTATATAATATACTAAACAAGATACCCCAACAAATGCAAGAAATACTAAGGTAGTAATTTCCATAAATTAGTCTTCATCCTCAAGTCTTTCAATCATCTTCATAATAGCATCAATACTGTTGAAATTTTCCGGCACTAAATCAGTTACCTCTATTTCAACATCAAATTCATCTCCAATTTCACCAACAAGTCTTGCAATATCCATTGAATCAAGAATGCCATCATCTACAATACTACTTGACTTTGTAAAATCCACTCCAGGCTTAATAATTGCCAATATTTCTAATAATTTTTCCATTTTTAATTCCTCCAATTTATACTAAAAATTTTTATAATTTTGCAATAAATATTTTCTATCAATTTTACCGTTGGCGTTTTGTGGCATTTCCTTAATTCTTAACACCTTGTCCGGATACATATATGAAGGCACTTTTTTTATAACACCAGCCATAACCGTTTCAGTTTTCTTAATCTTACCCTCATAAATAAGGACAAGCAAATCCTCTTGCTTATCATAGATACATGCACAATTTTTTATACCCTCTACACTATTAGCACCGGCCTCTATTTCACCTAATTCAATTCTATAACCACTTCTCTTAATCTGAAAATCTTTCCTTGATATGTATATAAGTTCGCCCTTATCATTATACTTAACTATATCTCCTGTTTTATATACCCTTTCGGGATAAGATTTGTTAAGCGGATTTTGAACAAATGCTTCTAATGTTTTCTCAGGATTATTATAATATCCATCTGCCATAAATGTTGAACGAACAAATAGTTCGCCTTCTTCACCATCTTTAGCTTCTGTACCGTCCTCCTTTACAATAAATACGTTGCAATTATCACAATGTTTACCAATAGGAAGACTGTCATCATCAGCAAATTTTCTATCAACAATGTAAAAAGTACAAATGTCCGTTGTTTCGGTAGGTCCAAAAAGATTTGCAAAGGTTATATTATTATCTAAAGTGTTTATCCAATAATTAAGTTGTTTAGTTGGCATTACTTCGCCGGCAAACAAAACAGTTTTCAGATATTCAGGCTTGATTACATCAAATACCTTCCAATTTGAAAGAATTGAAATAGCAGTTGGAACCCAGTAAATCGTATTAATTTTATATTCGTTCATATATTTGACGAGATTAATTGGAAAGGAAAAATACTGCTTTGGAATTATATTATAACAACAGCCACATTTTAAAGTAGAATATAAATCTGTAACGGACATACTGAAATATAGTGGAGTTTGTGAACCAAATGATGTTGTTTCGTCAAACTTAAACTCATCAGTTACCCAGTTAACATAGCTTATAAGGGATCTGTGACTTATTACCGTTCCCTTAGGTTTACCTGTTGAACCACTGGTAAATAAGATATATGCAGTATCCATATCAATCATATGTTTTCTAATGTTAAGCAACTGCTCCTCATAAATATCAAAATTAATCGCGTTTTCATAAAGAACAACCGGTTGATTATTTTTTACATTATTTGCAAGCTCAAGTGAATCTTTATCCGTAATAATAATAGTATCATGAAGTGTGGATAATATATTCTCAATTCTATCCTTTGGTGAATGTACATCAACAACAATATAAAAATCACCGGCATAAAGTGCCCCAAACATTGCGTCAATACAGTTACAAGTTTTATCTATTAAAACAGCAACAGGTTTCTTTGTACCATAGCCGAGTAAAGCACTTGCAATTTTCCTTGCTCTCCTCATGGTCTCTAAAAATGTTGACCTTCTGTTGACATCAGTAAAGCCAACCTTGTCAGGAAATCTCGCTGTTGTTGCCTCAAAACATTCCAAAATGTTTTTCATATTCTCCTCCAAACAACCTACAAAATACACTCTTTATTCATTTTATTTGAAAAAATATTAATTGTCAATGATATTCTATAATTTATATTACAGTTGCTGTAGAAAAATATAGAATTAAGTGTCTATAATTAAAATAAAAGGTTAACAATAAATTGTTAAATTTCAGTAAAACTTTCTATAATACAAATAATTCTTTTATAATCAGTAATTTTAATTATACAACTATGGTATTTTATAAAAATACCCCTTGATTTTTCATCTGGGTTTGTGTATAATAGGAAATGTTGTGGAGAGTTGTCCGAGCTGGCCGAAGGAGCACGATTGGAAATCGTGTAAACCGTCAAAGCGGTTTCGAGGGTTCGAATCCCTTGCTCTCCGCCAAGTATAGCTAACCTAAGGTTAGCTATTTTTTTATATAAATTAATGGCTAAACCTTATGTTTAGCCATTTTTTTGCCTTGTATTATATTCCTTTTTTCAAAGGTTTTATTTATAGTATTCAGGACTCTCTTTTTATCACCGCTCCAAAGGGGGGATGCCAAAAGTTTTTTATCCCCGTCCCCAGTTAGGCGGTGTATAACCACTCTTTCGGGCAAAATTTCCACAGCATCACACAGAATATCAACATATTCTTCCAGAGTAAGAGTTCTAAATTTACCACTGTTGTAGTCATTAAATAAATCTGTATCTCTGAGAATATGCAGCAACTGCAATTTAATTCCGTCGGAATACTTGCCTGCAAATGACACTGAACGGAGCATATCCTCTTTAGTTTCATTTGGAAGACCTAAAATAATATGGGTAATTACCTCTATTCCTGCATTCCTAAGTTTTTTGGCTGTAGAAACATACACCTCATTAGGGTAACCCCTTCGTATATACTTTATTGAGCTTTCTTTAATAGTTTGAAGCCCCAGCTCCACCCATACAGGTTTAATTTTATTTAGTTCCACTAAAAGTTTTAGTACTTCATCACTTATGCAATCGGGTCTTGTTGCTATTGACAGAGCCACTATATCCTTACTGTTTATTGCCTCGGTGTATTTTGCTTTTAACACATCAACCGGTGCATATGTATTTGTAAAAGCTTGAAAGTAAGCTATATAGGAATTATCTTTTGTCTTTGCCCTCACCCTTTCTTTTCCCATCTCTATCTGCTCCGTAATAGAGAGTTCTCTGCCTGTTGCAAAATCACCGGACCCCTTTTTAGAACAGAAAATACATCCCCTGCTATCAAGAGTGCCATCTCTGTTTGGGCAGGTAAAACCACCGTCAAGTGAAATCTTATACACTTTTTTACCGAATTTATATCTAAGATAATTGTTAAGGGAATTATATCTCATTACCTAAAGCTATTGCCGTCCTTATCAAAAATATCCAACCTTGTAATTTGATAAAATACATCTGCATTATATTTATTATTATAGGCATTGATTATAAGGGTCGGATTAATATTATTTGTACTTCCTGCAGGCAAAAGAACTTTACACTTAATATACTCATTATAGTCAGCCACTTTCCACTGTAGGATATGGGGTTTAATATCAATTTCTTTAAAACCTTTTTTCTTAGTTTTCTTCATAACAAGGATACACTCCTGTTGAAGAAGTTTTTTAAAATTATTGAAAAGTATATCTACATCAACCGTGTCATCCTCAATTACTATCTCGAAGAGCCCTTTATCAATTTTTCCCGCTTTCATAATCGGCTCTGTAACATCATAGACATGAATACCCGACGGCAAACAATCATTAAGAGAACTGATAATTTCATCCTTATTGTACTCATCTTCAATAAGGCGTATATCCATACACTCCTTTACGCCCCTAAATCCAAGGGATAGAGGAAGAGGAAAAGTGACAAATGGGTGTGGATTAAATCCCTCTGTATGCCAAAGGTTTATTTTGCTTTTATGCAGGGCACGCATTACAACTCGGTTAAGGTCAAGATGGCTGATATACTTACATTCATTGTCCTTCGTAAACCAAATTCTAATGTTTTTCAAAGCAAACACCTCCCCCATATCTGTTTGCACCGCACTTACTGCACTCTAAACGGCAATGTGGTGTTGTTTTAGAAGCATAAGCCTTTTTACATTCATTTATAAGAAAATCTTTTTTTACGCCGTAATCAATATGGTCCCAAGGGAGAAGTTCATCAAATTCACGCCTCCTGTTATTGTAGAAAGACGGGTCAATATTACATTCTTCAAAAAGGTCAAGCCACTTCTGTAAATCAAAGCAGTCACTCCAACCGTCAAAATGGAAACCCCTTTCACAGGCTTTGAGCATAACTTTGCAAAGTTTCCTGTCACCTCTTGCGAATACGCCCTCCAAAAAAGAAGTATCAGCCTCGTGGTAATTAAATATAATCTTCTTGCTTTCAATATGCTCCTTTATGCTTTTTTGCTTTTTATGGATTGTGGAAATAGTATCCTGAGGCTCCCACTGGAAAGGTGTAAAAGGTTTAGGAACAAAACTGGAGGCAGATACTGTTACGCTGACAGACTTCCCCTTTGGTCTGTCAGGGTTTTTATAATATTCATCAACCACCTTTTTGCCAAGGGCAGGAATGGCGTTTACATCTTCCATTGTTTCCGTAGGAAGTCCAATCATAAAGTACAGCTTAACCCTTGTCCATCCACCGGAAAAGGCTGTTCTGCAGGTGTTGAGAAGTTCATCCTCCTGCACATTTTTATTAATTGCATCCCTAAGTCTTTGACTGCCTGCCTCCGGGGCAAATGTAAGTCCGCTCTTTCTCACAGTCTTAATCTTTGACATAATATCATCTGTAAATCCGTCAACACGCAGTGAGGGAAGGGAAATGCTTACCTTTTCTTCTGTACTCCAAGCAGTCAGTTTATCAAGGAGAGGAACAATCTGTGAATAGTCACTTGAGCTTAGTGACGATAGAGAAACCTCGTCATAGCCGGTGTTACTGCAAAGTGTATGGCACTGCTGATTAATAACCTCCGGTGACTTTTCCCTTACCGGTCTGTATAAAAAACCTGCCTGACAAAATCTACAGCCTCTTATACAGCCTCGGAATATTTCCTGCATTGCCCTATCATGGACAATTTCTGTATTTGGGACAACAAAATTATCAGGATAGTAGCTGTTATCCATATCCATCATAAGTCGTTTTTTTATTTTTTTCGGAGCATTATTTAAAGGTGTAATTGATTTTAGGGTGCCGTCCTCATTATATTCAATTTCATAAAGCGACGGGACATAACAGCCCTGTATTTGGGACGCCCTAATTAAAAATTCTTCCCTTGTAGTTTTTTCTTTACGACACTCTCTAAGGAGTTCCATAACCTCAAGGTCAACCTCTTCTCCCTCGCCGATAAAGAAAATATCTACAAAGTCTGCAATAGGCTCAGGATTACATGTGCAGGGCCCTCCTGCAACCACAATATTTGTAAGCCCTGTTCTGTCTTTGCTGCAAATTGGAATATTGCCGAGTTTAAGCATATTGAGAACATTTGTAAAAGAAAGCTCATATTGAAGGGTAAATCCAATAAAGTCAAATTCTGAAAGTGGGTCACCGCTTTCAAGGGCATATAGGGGAATATTATTTTCCACCATAATTTCTTCCATATCAATCCAAGGGGCAAAAACTCTTTCACACCAAATATATGGAATACTGTTGAACTGACTGTAAAGAATTTTCATACCCAAGTGTGACATACCAACCTCGTATGTATCGGGAAAGCAAAACGCAAAACGGATTTCTACATCTTCTTTATTCTTCACTACCGAATTAAGTTCTCCGCCTACATATTTTGCGGGTTTTTGTACCTTGAGAAGATACTTTTCAACTTCTTTATTAACCATAACAACCTCAAAAAATTATTTCCTTATTCATAAACACCGTAAGTATAAGATATAAACCTAATGCAAGAAAGGAAAAATTATACTTTGTATTTAATAAAATTATAATACCTATAGTGAATATGGGGATAGACACTATCACTGTAAGTATATTTATAATTATAGCAGATTTCTCCTTTGAAAAAAACCTTGTCAGTACTAAATTTATTGCCTGTCCTCCATCTAATGTGGAAACAGGCAAAATATTAAATATTCCTATAAATAAATTTGCAAGGGCAAATAGGGGTATAATTCTATAAAAGAATATAAATAAAAGAAAATTTAAAAGAACGCCGCTTAGGACAATAATTAGCTCCCTTTTAAAATCAAGGTAATGGCTTGATTTTATTTGTATATCAAACACAGAAAATTTTACTTCCTCTACCCTCTGTTTCAAAAAAAACAGTGCAATCAAATGACCTGTTTCGTGAAAAAAAGAGGCTAAAAAGCAACAAAATATTCCACCGCTTTTATCAAGTATAAGAATAAAAGCAAGTATTGCAACATATAAGTACTGAAATGAAATTTTTGTATTCCCTGCTGTCAACCTCATTAATCGGCAACAAAGTAGTCGTTGACATCGTTTCCGTCAACAACAAGGGAATCATTTACAAGGCTGTTTACCTTGTCCATTACCACAGAATAAAATTCTGGAGCATATAGTTTACTGAAATACAGAAAAAGCCCGCACAAAACACAAATAATTATTTGAAAAAGCAATACCATTGGAAAGGATTTGTTCCTGTCCCTGTTTTTTTTGCCCGTCCTGTAATTATTTGAAAGAGGCTCTCTGTCATAGTCGTCGCTCTCAAACTGGCCTGTGTAGTATTCTCTCTCCGTTGGAGTGGAAAAACCCTCGTCATATGTTATTTCGTCGTTTCTTTCGTACTGCATACTATCACCCATAAATATTATGCAGTAAAATTAGGATTAATGACAAGCTGTTGTCACATTAGTCCTGTGTTCTTGGACTGAGTCTTTTAAAGTCGCCCCTGACAAGGTTAATAAAGAATAAAACAGCCACAATGAGGGACGCAACTTCCGCAATAGGAAATGCGTACCACATATTTACAATTCCTGTCTTTGAAAGGAAATAGGCAACCGGCACAATAACACCCATCTGACGGAGAAGTGACATAACAAGACTTCTGAAACCCTTGCCTACAGCCTGGAAAAGTCCGGTTAGGATAATTCCGATTGCAGCAGGGATAAAGCAAAGTGAAATAATCCTGAGTGCAACGGTACCAATTTCCATCATTTCTTCACTCGGGTCGAACATTCCAAGGAGTAATTCGGGGAAAGTCTGGAATATTCCACATCCAAGAGCCATAATTATAATTGCAAAAAGGCCTGCCCACTTTATAGCGCTGTACATTCTCTTTTTGTTTCCTGCGCCGTAGTTGTATCCGATAACCGGCGTAGAACCCTGATTTAGTCCGAATACAGGCATAAATACAAATGACTGTAGTTTAAAGTAAATACCAAAAACATTGGTTGCGGCATTCTTAACATTTATGGCCTCATTTGTAATTGATATAATGTAGTTAATTGCCATAACCATAAATGAACCTATTGCCTGTATTGCCATTGCAGGTACGGCAACCACATAAATATTTTTGAGGGTAGTTCCGCTTAGCTTAAAATTCTTTATATCAATTTTAACAAGCTGTTTTTTTACAAAGAAGAAAAACAGACAAAGCAAAGCGCTGATATGCTGTGCAATAATTGTGGCAATAGCCGCACCGGTTACCCCCAAATCCATAGAATATATAAAAATAGGGTCAAGTATAATATTTGTTACAGCACCGCAAAGCTGGGATAGCATCGGCATAATCATATTACCTGTTGCCTGAAGCATTTTTTCCATTACACAGGTAAGGCTTACTCCTAATGAACCGATGAGAACAACCGAAAGATATGATACGCTGTTTGAAAAAATTTGTTCTTCGTTAGTATATAAACTAACAAAAGGCCTTACAACAAAAAGACCTATAAAAACAAAAAGCACCCAGTTTGCAATGGCAATAAAAAATCCGTGAGTGGCTGCTGAATCTGCCTCTCTCTGCAGTTTTGCCCCAAGCCTTCTTGCAATAAGGGAATTTATACCCACGCCTGAACCAATGGCAACAGACATAAGAATCATCTGCAAGGGATATGCAATATTAACCGAAAGCAGAGAATCTGCCCCTGTAACATTACCACTGCTGTAATTACTTACAAAAACGCTGTCTACAATGTTGTAAAGTGCCTGTATAAGCATACTGAACATTGCAGGAAGGCTCATACCCAAAATGAGCCGGAACATAGGGGCTGTGCCCATTTTGTTCTCTCTGTAATTTTCCATATTGTTCTCTTTCCTTTCTACCTATACTTTCTTTTTTCTATTTCTAATTTTATTAACAATAAAAACAATAATTGTTGCTAAAAATATTCCAAATATACAACCGGAAAAGTCCAGCAGTACATCTGTTATCTGACCGCTCCTCCCCTCTACATTCAGCTGAATTGCCTCATCAATTACCGCTGTAAAAACAGACACAAACAGCTTTAAAAAAGTTCCGCCAAAGTACCTTTTTGTAAAGTAATAAACGGTTACAGATGTCATAAATCCTAAGGCGGAAAATTCCACAAAATGTGCAATTTTTCGCACGGCGTGCTGGGAAAGTTCAAATGGGAATATATAGTTTAAAAATCCCATTACCTCCGTTGACTCCTGACTGCTTTCTACAGCCGGAGACATCGAGTGGGCAAAAATAAAGGCTATTACTGCAATATTTAGAATCAACAGAATAGCGCTTATGATATAATCTTTCTTTATTCTAATATCAGTTATCATAAATAATCCTCATTAATCATATGTATATGAATACTATTAACAATATAATAATTGACACTATTCAAACACACCTTATATAATTTTACAATTTTCTGTAAATAAAGTCAACTGTATTACATTATAAAAAGGCTTGGTACAGAACCAAGCCTTTTTGTGCTATTTTACTTTAGCTTATATTTGAGAACCTTACGCATATACTTTGCAATATCTGTATTATCAATAAGTTTATCCTTACAAATTCCTGCTGACTTTGCACCATCTGCCATAAGCAAAACATTTGTGTTTGTATGGTCGCCTCCGGAAGTAAAACAGTGGTCGTTAATATCCTCTGCCGTTGCATTTTTAGGTATTTTTACCCCACCTGTTTCGTGGTCGGCCGTAACTATTACCAGGGTTCCCGGGTGGCTTTCCGCCCAGTTCATAACATAATCTACAGTCTGGTCAAATGCCTGAACCTGCTTAATTGTATCCTCCATATCAAGTTCAGCCTCTGAAACATCGATGTTACTGCCCTCAACCATAAGGAAAAATCCTTTGTCGTTTTCCAGGAGTTCAAGGGCTTTTGAGGTTTCTGTAACAAGGGACGGTGCAAGCTCCGGATTTTTCATATTATCATAGGCAAACATACCAAGTACTTTTTCATTCTTGTTTGTAAGGTCTAAAAGTTCCTTTTCGCTGCTCACATACTTGTATCCGTTCTTTTCAGCCTTTTCCTGTATAGAACCGGTGTAGTACTGTGAACCTCCGCCTAACATAACATTAACATCAGACTGCACCATTTCGCTTAGAATTGCCCTGTAAGCACCTCTGAAATCATTGTGTGCTACCATACCGGCAGGTGTTGCGTGAGGAACATAATGGCGGTCTACAAGACCTGTTTTCATACCGCACTTTTGTGCGTATTCCGTAATTGTTTCAAGTTTTTTTCCGTCCTTATCAACGCCGATATATCCGTTATAGGTCTTTTTTCCTGTACTAATTGCTGTTGCAGATGCCGCACTGTCCGTAAATTTAGCCTCGCCCTCTGTAACAGACTGGGAATATGTTGTAACATGGGTTTTATTTTTCAGGCCTGACATTACCAGCTTATCGCCTTTAACAATTTCTGTTGCCTTAATAATGTTTTCACCCATACCGTCCCCAATCATAAGTATAATATTGTTGACTTTTGAATCATTGTCCAGATTATAAACCTTGTAATCCGACCATTCCAACTTGTCTGTTGAAACAGTTGTGGGTTCTGTAGAAGTACTGTTATTATCAGTATTTTTGTTGTCTGAAGAACAGGCGGCAAAAGAAATCATCATTAATGCTGAAACTAAAACTGCAATAAATTTTTTCATAAATATCCCTACTTTTTCAGTATTTTCTTCTTTTATTTTATATTAAAATCAATAACATTACAATAGATTATTTTAATTTTTTTGTTATAATATTGAAATATAAATTTAATTATAAAATTTGGTTGTAAAGTTTAGGGAAATAATATATAATATTTCAGTAATTATGAATGAACGGAGAATATTATGGAATCTTTTATCAGTATGTTAAATGACACATTACATATTAACGGACAGCTTTTCTGTTTTCTGATTTCCCTTTTTCCTATTCTTGAATTAAGAGGCGGTCTGATTGCAGCTGCACTTTGTAATGTACCGATGTGGCAGGCTATTCCGATTTGTATTGCAGGTAACTTTCTTCCTATACCCTTTCTTGTACTCTTTATTGAGAAAATCCTAAAGGCTCTGAAAAAGACAAACTTTAAGCCCGTTGTTAAATTTGCGGATTTTCTCGAAAACAAGGCGGAACAAAGCGCTCCTAAAATTATGAAGTACAAAACCTTTGGACTAACGGTTTTTATTGGTATTCCACTTCCTGTTACAGGTGCATGGACAGGGGGACTTGTTGCAGGTCTTTTCAACTTTAAAATGAAACAGGCTATGATAGCTACAATACTGGGACTGTGTATGTCATCTGCAATTATGACCCTTATCACCTATGGTATTCCATATCTTTCAAGGGTACTTGGCCTTTCATTCTGGACTGTTGCAGGTGCAATATGCGGTATTGCTGTTGTTGTTATTGCCGCAGTGATAATCATCAGAAAACTTACAAAGAAGAAAAAAGCATAAAAACGGGCAGTTTAACTGCCCATTTTATTTAGTGGTAAATCTATGAAATATGATGTAATTGTTATTGGCGGCGGAGCCTCCGGCATACTTGCAGCCATAGAAGCTAAAAGACAATTTAAAAATGTGGCTATTCTTGAAAAGGAACAGCGTATTGGAAGAAAAATTCTTGCCACAGGCAACGGCAAATGTAATTTAACTAACATTAATGCTGATATGAAGAATTACAGGGGTTCTTTCAACTTTGCCGTTAAAGAGCTTTTTAAAGAATATTCCCCAAATTTTATTGTAAAATATTTTAAGGAAATGGGACTATATACTTTCACAGATGACTGGGGCAGAGTTTATCCAAAATGCAAACAGGCATCTGCTGTACTGGACATTTTAAGAAACAAAGTCTATTCCCTTGATATCTCTGAAATTACAGAAACAAAGGTTCTTGATATTAGTGTTTCTGATAATTTTACCCTTGTTACAAATAGGGGAAAATATGAATGTGACAGGCTAATTATTGCAACGGGAGGAAAAAGTAATCCTAAACTGGGCAGTGACGGAAGTATGTTTAGACTTATCAGGGAGAAACTTGGGCATACTGTCACCCCTCTTAGGCCTGCGCTTTGTCCAATTAATGTAAAGTCTGAAATTATAAAGGGATTAAAGGGCGTAAGGACAGACGGTATTGTATCTGTTCTTAAAAAAGGAAAAGTTGTTAAAAGGGAAAAAGGAGAAATTCAGTTTACTGACAACAGCATTTCAGGTATATGTGCCTTTAATCTTAGCGGACTTGAATATGATAAGGTTAGAATTAGTCTGATGCCGGAAAGCAGTAAAAATGAAATTGAAGATATTTTAGTTTCCAGAAGGGAACTATTTAAAAATAACAGGATAGACGACTTTTTTCTTGGTATGTTTAACAATAAACTTTCAGTTGCTTTACTTAAAGCAGGCAATATGGGGTCCTTTAACAGAAGATGCAGTGACATAAGCAACAAGGAAATTAAAAATCTTGCATATCTTATTAATCATTTTGATTTTTTGGTAACTAACAATAACGACTACGGAAAAAGCCAGGTGACTAAGGGCGGAGTTTTTGCAAAGGAAATTAACACCAATACAATGGAAAGCCTGTTTATACCCAATTTGTACTTCTGCGGAGAAGTAATTGATATTGACGGCGAGTGCGGCGGATATAACCTACAGTTTGCCTTTGCCTCGGGAATAAAGGCGGGTAAACTGCTATGATAAGAATAAGTAATATTTATCTTCCCCCTGACTACAACAATGACGATATAGTAAAAAGAGCTGTAAAAGAACTTAATTGCCATAGGGAAAGTATTAAAGAGATTAATCTGTTTAAACTCTCCATTGACGCAAGAAAAAAGAATGATGTTCATTTTCTTGCAACAATAGATGTTCAGGTTAAAAACGAAAATCAGATACTGAACAAAGCAAAAAGCAAAAGAATAACTGCCGTTAAAAAATATACATATGAACAGCCCGTATGTAGAAATAACAACTTCAAGACTGTGGTTGTAGGTGCAGGACCTGCCGGACTTTTTGCCGCCCTTATACTTGCAAGGAGCGGTATGAATGTTACCCTTATAGAAAGAGGAAAAGATGTTGAAAAAAGAACCCATGATGTAAATGATTTTTGGAACGGGGGAAAACTCAACACAAACTCCAATGTGCAGTTTGGCGAGGGCGGTGCAGGAGCATTTTCCGACGGAAAGCTGACAACAGGAACTAAGGATAAAAGGATTAGAAAAGTGTTTGAGGAATTTGCACTTCACGGCGCACCTGAGGATATTCTCTACAATGCAAAGCCGCACATTGGCACAGATAAACTGAAACCTACGATTAAAGCAATAAGAGAAGAAATAATCTCCCTTGGCGCTGAGGTGCTTTTTGAAACTCAACTTACGGATATTAATATTTCTGAAAACAGGGTAAAATCTATTGTTGTCAAAACTAATAATTCCACAAAAGAAATATACTGCCACAATATTGTGTTGGCAATCGGACACTCCGCAAGGGATACATTTACAATGCTAAAAAATAAGGGCCTTGCTCTTGAGGCAAAACCCTTTGCGGTAGGTGCAAGAATTGAACACCTTAGAGAGGACATTGATAAAAGCCAGTACGGCAGGTTTTATAGGTATGAAAAATTAGGGGCAGCAGTTTATAAACTAAACACACATCTCAGTAACGGCAGAGGTGTATATACATTTTGTATGTGTCCCGGCGGTGTGGTAGTACCTGCCCAGAGCCAGGAAAACACTGTTGTAACCAACGGTATGAGTTACTATGCAAGGGACAAAGTAAATTCCAACTCGGCACTCCTTGTAGGGATAAAGCCGGAGGATTTCGGAAGTAGTGACCCGCTGGCCGGTATGTACTTTCAGCAGGAAATTGAGAGTAGAGCCTTTGCTGTAGGCGGAAGTGATTATTCAGCGCCTATACAAAGAGTCGAGGATTTCCTAAAGGACCGAAAAACTTCTGCTTTAGGAAAGGTGACGCCCAGTTATAAAAGAGGTATTAAAAAGTCTGACATCAATAAGATTTTTCCAAAATTCATAACAGACTCTATGAAACAGGGTATTGTGGATATGGAAAAAAGGCTTAAAGGCTTTGCCGACAACGACGCAATACTTACAGGCGTCGAAAGCAGAAGTTCCTCCCCTATTCGCATTCTCCGTAATACTACAATGGAAGCCCTTGGAATAAACGGCTTATACCCCTGCGGTGAGGGCGCAGGTTATGCAGGAGGCATAGTTTCCGCCGCTGTAGACGGAATAAAATGTGCCGAAAAGATTATTGAAAAAGTAAATAGATAGAAGAAAATCCCGCTTTTAAGGCGGGATTTTTAATATTTACACATAAATAAATTTTCCCAGTGGGATTGAATAAATAATACATTTATTCACCTTATAGGGTGTGCACTGTTCCAAAGCCTGTTTATAAAGGACGAGCTGTTTTGAATAAAGTTCCTTTAGCTCCTCTGCCTCTTTAACCCTGTCGGTTTTATAGTCTACAATATTTATCTTTCCGTCCTTAACATAGGCAAGGTCCACGGAACCCTGTAGAATAATTGGAGTATCAGAGAAAACCTTTTCGATATTTTCTACAGCCTCCCCTGCCTTAATTTTTGTATTAAAGCGAAACTCTCTATAAACCTTTGGGGAAGATATAACATCGCAGATTATGTCAGAGTTAATAAGCTCTTTAAGCATTTTTATATTTAAAACTTCACTTTGTTTTTTGGTGATAAAACCCTTTTTGACAATTCTGTCTATTTCCTTTTCCAAATCCTCTCTCGCTAAGCTGAAATCAATATACTGTAGGGTATTGTGAACCGCTGTACCTCTTTCTGTAGGGGACATTGATTTCTCGGAAACAAAGTCGGGTCTGGAAAGGATTTTACTAAACCTTTTCTTACCGGCTACATGGCTGATTTCGGAAACTGCAACCTTAACAGGAATATTATTAATACCTTTGTTTTTATAATTAAAGTTTATTCTTTCGGCAATTATTTTATTAATATAACCGTCCGTAGGAAGAATATCCCTGTCCTTATGCCTGTCTTTTTCCTCTAAATCCTCTTCACCGTTTTCTTTGCTCTCATTAAGAAAATCTGTTACATATTTAATATCCCAGTCGGGTGCATTGTAATCAAAACCTTCATAGGTATCCAGCATAGCTTTCATTCTAAGCTTTCCGCCGTCTTTATGGGCAACAGCGCACATAACAAGCCAGTCAGAAATTCGATTGGACTGTGAAACAGCATATGGCAAAAATATTTGATTATCAACAACCCTTTTTCCTATTTTATTAATATAATTAAGCATTTTTTCCTTTGTGCATACCATATGGAGCTCCTCTTTTGCCCTGGTAAGGGCAACATAAAGTATACGGAGTTCTTCGGACTTTTCACTGTCTTTCATAGCGATTGTGGTTGCCGACCTTGGAAGAGTATTATATATGGCAGAGATTTCTTTATCTCTCCTTTTGAGAGAAAATCCCAAATCCTTATGCAAGAGTACATTACTCCTTGTGTCAGATACAAAGTTCCTTGTTGTATTTGCAAGGAACACAAATGGAAATTCCAAACCCTTACTTCCGTGAATACTTAGTACTCTTACTGCGTTAATATTGGAACTGCTGTTATCCACGCTTGCAGGCAGGTCGCTTTCCTGTTTAATAAGTCTGTCAATATAATTTACAAAAGAGGATAATCCCTTTACACCCTTTTCTTCATAGGAGGAGGCATAATCTTTAAACAGAAGAATGTTGTTGTAAGGTACTACTGTTTTATACATACCTCTTAGTATGGCAGGGTATGCGGTTTCTTCATAAATCTTATTAATCAGTCTGCTTACAGGCATAGTTACGGAATAGGTCCTAAATCTCTCCATATCTGAAAGAAAGTTTTTTGCCTTTTGAGATTGTTCCGCAAAGGATTGCAGTGAAAGATATATATTTCTTTTCTTGTCATCTCCCCGTATTTCTGCCATTTCATCAGGTGTAAAGCCATATAAGGGACCCATAAGCACTGAAAGTAAGGGTATGTCCTGAAGTGGATTGTCCACAACCCTTAACAAATCGAGAATTACACGAATTTCCCTGTTGTTAAGGAAAGTATCGCTTACATTTGAAACAGCAGGGATACCCCACTGTAAAAGTCTTTTGGTATAGTCGTTTGCATAGCCCTTTGTATTTCGCATAATAATTGCAAAATCCCCAAAGGCAGGCTTACGAATATTTCCCCTGTCATCAACGGTTTTTTCACCCATAATACGAAGTATTTCGTTTGCAATATAGTCAGCCTCAACCTGAACCACATCTTCATCTGAATGAAAATCCATATCAATAAAGCTCATTGAGATTTTGGTGTCACCAGTATCTTTGTAATCAGCACCGCAATAGAGGGTTTCCTCCTCGTTATAGTCTATATCCCCACATTCCTTAGACATAAGCCTTTTAAACATAAAGTTTACCGTATCGGTAATCTGTTTTCGGGAGCGAAAATTCTTTTCAAGAATTATCCTTGAGGGGTAATTATTTAGGCTTAAATCATAAAGAGGATATTTATCTTTCCTATTAATAAAGATACCGGGCATAGCCTGTCTGAAAGAATATATACTTTGCTTTACATCTCCCACCACAAATAAATGTTGGTTATTACCTGAAAGTGCCTGAAAAATAATATCCTGTACTTCATTGGCGTCCTGATATTCGTCAACCATTACTTCATCAAACTTTGAGGATATTTTTTTTGCCTCACCGGTAAACTCTATTTCTCCGTTCTTTCTTCCCTTTACCAGCAGTTTAAGCGTAAGATGTTCAAGGTCACTGAAATCCAGCACATTTCTTTGTTTTTTTAGCTCATCAAGGGCGTTGCTGAATTTTATTACCAGGCGGAACATTTCACTCACTACAGGCTGAAGAACCTTTATATCCTCTATTGAGTCTTTTTCATCACTTATGTAGACTTTTTTAAGATTTTTTATAATTTCCTTAAAGCTATCTCTATTTGCAGAAAATGCAAGCTTATCCGGGTGGTCCTTATATTCTCCCATACGAGGAAGATTTACCGCCTTAAAGTTATGCACAGATTTATATACTTCACCCCAGTTTCTGTCTTTTGCCTCTGTCATAATTTTGCTTATAAGGGCAATATCCGAATTCAAAACCGGTGATAGCTTTTCATTAAGGGAAAATTCTGTACTTTCAAGGATTTGCCTGTTAAGATTGCAAAAGAGAAGACACTGCTCCAGCGCATTAACTGTATAATTAAATATAACCTTACTCCAAACGGAATTTGATAAATTATCTTCAAAATTATAGTAATCAAGTTTTTCTTTAAGCCATTCCCTTGGAAATGGGTGGGAACGCAAAAAATCATAAAGCTTAAAAATTGCCTTTTCAATGTTTGCGTCATTTTTATTCCCTGAAAAGGTTTCCACTAAGGTAAGAAAAACATCATTATTTTCACATTCATACTCACTGTCAAGAACCTGATTTACAGCCTGATTTTTCAGAATATCCAATTCCCCATTCTCTGCTATACGGAAATCCCTGCTGACATCTAACAGGTAGAAATATTCCTTTACAAGGTCACTGCAGAAGGAATGAATTGTGGAAATATGAGCATTCTGTAATTTTATCTGTTGTTTTCTTAGGTGTGAGTTATACGGATCCGCCTTAATAAGTTCATAAAGCCGTTTATTTACACGGTCTTTCATTTCTGCCGCCGCCAGTTTGGTGTATGTAACAATTAACATTCTGTCGGCAGAGGTTGGGTTTTCCTCATTTGTAATACGGTTTATTACCCTTTCAACAAGCACTGCTGTTTTACCGCTGCCGGCAGAGGCAGAAACAAGAACGCTGCCACCTGTTGAATTTATAGCATTACGCTGATTATCGGTCCAGTCCTGCATTATTGCTCCTCCTCTCGTTCCAGCAATTCCATTACCTCTTTTTTATCTAACTTAATAACCTCACGGCAATTTTTTCCCTCCTCATATCCGCATACAGAAATATAAGGACAGTATTCACAACCCTTGTATTCACCTTGAATTGGGTTGTACTCGATTTTTCCCTTATGCAGAGTTTCCGCCATTTCAATAAGGAGGTTGTCAATTTTTTTAAAAATCTTTCCAAGCTCTGCAAGGTTAATCAGGCTCGCAGAGTCTGAAATTGAACCGTCTTTCTTAGATTTAACCGGAATGTATATCCCACCTAAATTCTTTTCCATACCCTCAAGAACACTTTGATTATTAAGGACAAGTCCATTCATTTTAAGATTTTTGTCAAGAGCTTTCTTTATTTGTGTTGAGGTACTTTCCGCGTCGGAGGATACATAGGAGGCTGACGCAGGCTGGTATAGCACGCCACAGGGAACTAAATCATCTCCGTAATAGGATTTGCCATTTGTATTGATTGCTGAAAGATATATTAACATTTGCAGATTCAGTCCATATAGAATATCGCTAAGGGCAAACTGCTTTGCACCGGTCTTATAGTCAACAATTCGCACATAAGTACCTGTTGAATTTTTCATTATATCCACTCGGTCAATATATCCTGTAATTGCGATTTTACTGCCGTCATCAAGGTTGATTGTATATTTTGAAATTTTTTCCCCGCCAATTTTAAGTTCGAAATCCGCAGGTTCAAACTGACTTTGAGAAAGCTCTTCTATTATATGAAAAATCAGTTTTATTGCGTTTTCTTTCATTCTGTAAAACAGATATTTAAACCGCGGAGACATATTTTCTATTCCGCCTATTTCCTCATTTGCATAGTCGTCAATATAGACGGATACTATATCCTCTATCTGAGCTTTTGAAAATTTGGAGTATTCCTCCTTTTTATGTTCCTTTAAAAACCGTTCAAGCAGATAGTGGGTAAGTGTACCATACTGCATACTATCCATTTCCGCAGGGCGTCTTTCCTTGGCATTTATCCCGTATTGGCAGAAATATTTGAATTTGCAGTAATGATATACATTGACCTGTGAAGCGGATAAATTTATATCCCTGCCGAAAAGCTTTTCCGCATTTTCCGGATTTTTAATTTCAAAGGGATTTTCCTTTACCAATTCCTTTATGGAATTTGTTTTACCCTTATATTTTTCCTTATTGGAAAAATATTTAATGAGTGTTTCCTCGGTTATACTGTCTGTACGGATATTTTCTGCCATAAACTGAAAGGCAGATTTTTCACTCCACAGCTTATCTTCTGTAGAAATATTAATATCCCCTGTAATTTTGATATTTGGAAAAATATCTGTAAGTTCTGTTATAATAGAGGATTTTGTATTTACTTCTCCCGTTAAACTGCCTAAATTGCAGGAAACAAACAGTTTTTGAGACGCTATAGTTAATGCGTAATAGGCAAGGTACATTTCCTTAAAGTTAAGCTCCTCTTGTGAGTCGTTTACATTCATACCCTTTTGGAGGAGAATTTTCCTTTCGCTGTCTGTAAACACACCTGCGGTCTTGGGGATTTTAGGGAATACACCCTCATTACATCCCAACACAAACAGGGCCTTTTTCCCGGTGAGCCTCACCCTTTCTATTCCCGAAATAATTACCTGGTCCAAAGCCTTGGGAATAAAACCCATATCGCTGTTACTAAACTGGAGCCCTATTAACTGACCGTACTCCTTTACTGTCATCTTTCTGTCTGTAAGCAAATCTATCATTTTGTCCAGTACGGACATAAGAATATCCCACAATCTTTTCTGTTCTTCGGATAAGTCATATTCGCCCCTATCCTCTAATTCCTGACAAAGCATAATTATATTTTCGGGGATTTTATAGTTTAAGAGTAAACTGTAAAGATTTTTTGTAATCTCCCGTGCCGACTTGTCCTTACTGTCATTTCTAAACTTGACAAGGGGAATAATCAAAGTTTTTCTTAAACTATTTACCCTGTCAAGTATATTGGTATCATTCTCAGTAAATTCTTTAACAAAACCCCTTGGATTTTCCGTAAAGTCATTTAAAAATTTACTTCCCTTTATATCCCAGGTAAAAACATAATTTTCAAAAGTTGAAATATCCTGCGGAGAAAATGGCATTAAACCTGACTTTAGAATATTAATTACATTTTCCCTTGCATATGAAGAATTGACAGCTTCAAATATTGAAGAAATCAGCTTAATAAGTGGTTTTGTAAAAATATCCTGGTTCTTGTCCATAAAGTATGGGATTTCATACTTGTCAAAAACAGTGTCTATAATTCCGTCATAGCTGTTATTCTCACGAAAAACTACTGCTATATCGTCAAAGGCATAATTCTCCTCTATAATAAGTTTTTTTATTGTTCTGGCAACAAAATCACATTCTGTGTATTTGTTATCTGACTCATAGACTGTAATATCCTTGGGAATATGGTTGTACTGCTCTTTATTAATCCTGTATACATTCCTAAGGATAGAAATAAGGTCGGGATTTTCAAACCTATACGGCTCTGATAGTATAATATCCTTTGCAATAGGAACATTATTTTTTTTTGCAATATCCGTCAGCTGACCCATTGTTCTTTCCGTTGTAAAAAAAAGTTCTCTGTTGTTGGTATTGTCATTAGTTAATGATATGTAAAAATCCTTTGACTCTGCAATTAGCTTTTCCAAAAATTTAAGCTCTACATTTGTAAATCCCCTAAAGGAGTCTACTGCAATTATATAATTCTTAAATATATTATTTTCCATTAAAGAATTATAACCTTGGGTAATATAGTCGTCGGAATCAATATAAGTTTCTCCCAAAAGTGCGTCAAAGGTTTCTCTAATCAGGGAAGTTTCTTTCAGTTTCATTGATAATGTTTCGTCCTCAATTAAGCCAAGGATTTTGAGGATTTCGTCATTTGAAATACTACAGGTCTTGTATTCACTGACAGCCTGGAGCATTAGTGATATTAGTTCACTTTTATTTTTCGTACGGGAGAAAAGATTAAGCCGGTCTTTACACTCATCAAGTGCCAGGGACATAATAATAGCCTTTCCCCCCTCGTCAATGGGAGTTTTTCCGCTGCTGCCGTTTACTGAAAAAATAAGGTCGCAAAGCCTGTTAAAACCAAGTACCTTTACTTTAAGGCTATCCATTGGCCCCAAAACTTCCAGAAATGTTTTTTCTGTTTCAAAGGAGCTTTGGTCAGGTACTATAAGCAAAATGTTTTCTTCCCCTGCTTTAACCTTTTCAGCAAGCAAATTCACGATATAGGTACTTTTTCCTGTACCGCTGTCGCCTTTAATGAAATTTAGCATATCTATCACCCGATATTATTATAGCATATATGGTGTACCATATATGGGATTTTTAGAAAAATTTTTTTAAAATATTTCTACTAATTTTTCAAACCATTCAACTATCTGAAATTTTATTTCATATTCTTTTCCCTGATTTTCAGAAATTAGTTTTTTATCACCGTCAGAGAGGGAAGATTTTTTTAAGTCACTGCTTTCTCCCATACAGAAAGAGGGGTACATTACGCACCACCAGTTGTGACCTTTTCCCTCTCCTATTATTATTCTAAGTGCGTCATACTGTCCCGAGGGAATTGTAAACCTACTGTATGTCCTTGTGTCAAAATACATTTTTGTAATTTTACCGCTTACCCTATAATCATAACCTCTGTTATACACCTCTTGCTGGGCAACATTGATTATATTATCAATATTATCCGCTGTAACAGATATTGTTTCTTCCTTGGTTTTACATTGATTATATAGGTGCTCCGTATACTGTAAAATCTTATCCCTAACCTTTAATTTCAGTTCCTGGTCAGCCTCTTCATCGGAATTTGCAAGAATATGCAGTCTGAACAGTTTATTTGAAAGTTGACTGCACTGGGCTGTAAAGGGAATCATCGAAAAAAATATTGTTAAAATAAGTCCTACTGAAAGTGATTTAAAAAGTATTTTCATAAACAAAAACCTGCCCTTCACAAAGAATATGGACAGGTTTTTAATTATCTATTCAATTAAATTACGGAGCAGCCTATTTTTATTGGTTTGCAGACAAAGGTCTGTTCATACTGATTTCTTAGTATTTCTGCACACTTTTCTGCATACCTCTCCTTAGTAAATACTCCAAAGACAGCGGAACCTGAACCACTCATACAGGCTCCCTTTGCCTTATTGTCATACATCAGCTTTTTTATTTCGTTGACTTCTTTTATATTGAGGAAAACATCAAAATCATTATACATTGAGGTGACAACAGAGTTAAGACTGCGCATAAATAAACCTTTTACTACTTCGTCGGAATATTTAAACTGCTTTTTTGAACCGTTATCAATGGCATCATATGCTTCCTTTGTTGATACATTAACATCAGGTTTGCAAACTACCATAAAACAGTCACCCATACTGTGTAGCATTTCCATATCTGTACCAATGCCTGTTGCAAGCTGGGTACCGCCGTTAATGAAGAAGGGCACATC
This sequence comes from uncultured Clostridia bacterium, assembly GCA_947632335.1. GTDB lineage: Bacteria > Bacillota > Clostridia > Oscillospirales > Acutalibacteraceae > Ruminococcoides. The sequence continues at coordinate 19,056 of CANROX010000006.1, read as the reverse complement.
TGCGCCTACATAGGAACAGATTTTCTCCATTTCCTTATCCCTAAGGCAGGTATTATACATTACATTAAGACCCATTACCACAGCAGCGCCGTCGGAGCTTCCACCGCCAAGTCCAGCCTTTGAGGGGATAACCTTTTTAATATCAATATTTACGCCCTGGCAGGTAATTCCCGTAAACTTAAAAAATCTTTCTGCCGACTTATATACAATATTGGTTTTATCACAAGGTATATGGGGATTGTCACAGGTTACCGTAATAATACCGCTGTTGTTTGAAGTCAAAGTTATGGTGTCGCTAAGGGATATTGCCTGTAAAACCAGGCTCACATTGTGATAACCGTCAGGTCTTTTTCCCAGTACATCAAGTGCAAGATTGACCTTTGCAGGTGCATTAACCTTAATTTCCATTTTTTATCTCCGTTAGAAACTGTTCAATGCGTTTAATTGCCTCGGAAATATTTGCAAGAGAATTACAGTAGGACACTCTGATAAATCCCTCACCGCTCTGACCAAAGGCATTACCGGGAACAACAGCCACATGTTTTTCTTTAATAAGTCTTGTGCAAAATTCTTCTGAAGAGAGACCGGTAGTCTTAATACATGGGAAACAGTAAAATGCTCCCTTAGGAACAAAACATTTAAGTCCCAATTTTTCAAATGAGCCCACTATAAAATGTTTACGCATTTCGTATTCATTTTTCATATCTTCAATATCTTCATCGCCATTTTTAAGAGCCTCTATTGCAGCATACTGTGCAGTTGTGGGAGCGCTCATAATACAAAACTGATGGAGTTTTGTCATCTGTGAAATAATTTCTTCCGGTCCCAGGGCATATCCGAGCCGCCAGCCTGTCATAGCGTAGCACTTACTGAAACCGTTGATAACTACTGTCCTTTCGTACATACCGTCTATTGATGCAATAGATATATGTTTATTATCTGTATATGTAAGTTCGGCGTAAATTTCATCGGAAATTACAATAATGTTGTGCTTTTTGATTATTTCCGCTATCTTCTCTAAGTCTTCCCTTTCCATAATGGCCCCTGTAGGGTTATTTGGATACGGAAGAATAAGTACCTTGGTTTTATCTGTAATACATTTTTCCAAATCTTCCGGTACAATTCTAAATTCATTTTCTACCTTTGTACTCATAAGAACAGGTGTAGCCCCTGCCATTTGTGTCAGTGGTTCGTAGCAGACAAATGAGGGCTGAGGAATAATAACTTCGTCCCCAACACCTGCAAGACATCTTATAGCCAAATCAATGGCCTCACTGCCCCCTACTGTAACAAGGACCTGGGATTTGGAATCATATTTTAAATGAAATCTGCGGTCATAGTATTTTGTAATTTCTTCTCTAAGAACAGTAAGACCTTTATTGGGAGTGTACCATGTTTTACCCATTCTAAGGGAATTAATACCCTCTTGGCGAACATGCCAAGGGGTTTTAAAGTCCGGTTCGCCTACTGAAAGAGAGATAACATTGTCCATTTCTGCAGCAATATCAAAGAACTTTCTGATACCGGAGGGCTTTACTGAAATTATACTTTCATTAAGCACATTCTGATAATCCATTATAATACAAAGCTCCTTTTATCTTTCTGTTCAATGGAGTCCACCATTTTAACTCCCCCCTCTTTATAGTTTCTAAGGATAAAGTTAGTCTGACAATCCAGAACATTATCTATTGGGGAAAGTTTTTTGCTGACGAATGAAGCAACATCGTTCATTGTCTTGCCGCTTACAACAAGAAGTAAATCATACTGTCCTGCAATAAGGTTTACGGTTTTAACTTCATCAAAATTGGAGATTTCCTCTGCTATGCGGTCAAATCCTGTTTCACGCTCAGGTGTAACCTTAACCTCAATAATTGCAGAAACCATATCCTCGTCAAGTTCCTGCCAGTTGACAATGGCCTTGTAGCCTCTAATAATACCCTTGTCCTCATATTCCCTAATTTGAGCTTTAATATAATCCTCCGGCTCGTTAAGAATGAGAGCAAGCTCTGATGTTGTATAACTTGAATTTTCTGATAATAATTTTAGTAAGCTGTTCATAATTTTACCTCACACTCTGATTAATTGTTTTTTTTCTGCTGTTTCAAACTGGTCAATACAAATTGCAGAAGCTAAAAGCAGCATCTCTCTTTCTTCATCAAAAATATTAATTTCATACCCCTTGTTTCCCTTTGCCCAGTGATTAATATGTGACAGCATAACTGTATTGTCGTGGTCTACTATCTCGTAATTTTTTTGTAGAATATCACCCCGAAATCTCCAGCTAATGCCATAATAATAACACATAAAACGAGCAATATTTTTGCTGAAAACCAGCCTTACTATGTCCTTACTGTCATTGAGAGTGTATGCCTTCATAAGAGGCAAAGGAATAGATGTAATACTGCACACCTTGTTATAATCAAGGGTGGTAATAATGCGGCTCCCATGAGGATAATCCCTGCGCTTTACAACATAGTACTTTTCATCGCCAAGCTCATTAAGCACTACAAATCTGCTTAAATCTGTGGAATTATCCTTTTTTAAATAAAGCCTCATAACATCACCTTATTTATTTTACAAAAGCACCGGTTTGACACTTTCTTTAAAGGTCAATTCTCTATCCGGTAATTCCCTTTCCCTTATTTTGTGGCAGGTAATCTGTCCCAAAATAAACCAAAACATTATCACCATAAAGGATATATCATATAGTATTGCCTTTTCAAAACAAGCATATCCAAGATATGCCACTACAAAGGAGAAGAGACAGGGAAAAATTGTATTGTCCAAGGATTTTTTTGCCTTGATTAGATAACTTGTAATAGTAATGCCGTTTCTAAAGGCAAATATCATAAAGAGTAGAAATCCTAAAATACCCGAACACACGAGTATTGTAATATATGCGTTATGTATGTCAGTTGTGAAAGTTGCAAAAAGACTTGCAAAATCACCGCTGTAAAGGTTTGCAAAGTGCATACCCTCTTCAAAGAAATAATAGCTGTATTTCAGAATGTTGCCCTTTCCTATGCCTTCAATAGGATAGTGGGAAAAAATTGTAAGAGCCTGACTCCACAAAGTAAATCTGCCCGAGTCTATATTTTCATTTTCGTGCTCAAAGGTTATTTCATCCTCCAGTTCAATGGTTTCCGGATTATCGCTTTCAGAAACAATCACTTCACTGTTTGAGCTAATCATGGCAGCGACGCCGATTTGGCATATATTTCTTACAAAGAATGTGCAGGCTATTATTACTATACCTGCCAATACTGTTGAAAAAAATCTTAACACAAGTCTTTTTCGGTCGTAATCTCCTCTGGAAGCTATAAATCTCGTAACTACAAAAACAATAATGTAACCTAAGAAAAGTACCAAGCTGGCATTACTGTCGCAGAGGAAGAGTGTAAGAATATTGATAAAAGCTCCTGTTGCAAGCCATATTCTGGAGGTATTTGGTATTTGTAAATTTTTACTGCTGAACTTGTGGAGCAGTAAAATGTGTATCATAAATACAACAACTACAGAGGCAAAACCTGAAAGGTTAGGATTAATAAAAAATCCTGTGTACCTGTTTTCATATACTATAAGGTCTATCCACTCGTTGTGATAGGAGATGTTTCCAATTAAACAGGCTATACCTGCAATTTGAAGCAGAGTTATCACATAGAGAAAAATTCTGCAAAGGGTGTAAAGCTCGTGCTTAACATTTGTGTCCGGTTCTATATGAACCCCATAGAACATAAAGAAACATATGCTCATAAACAGTATAAAAAGCATATTAATCAGGAAGTTATCCGTTATATGTATAAGGGCTGAAATTATATTGACTGCAAGAAAAGCCATTACCCATATACCAAACTCCATTTTTTTATAGGCCTTGTATTTTACTATATTTCTGACTGTAAGATAAAGACCCCAAACACCCAGGAGTGCCAAAGCCCCGTAGGCGGGAATTTGTAAAAAAGCTAAATTGGTAAAGAACAGACACAGTATGAAGCTTATTCGGAAATAACTTGAGTTATTAATAAGGTTCAAAATGTATGCCTCCTATCGTTTAAATACTTCTTTAACAGTTTTAACCATAAGACTTAAATCTCTTCTGAAGCCAAAACGCTGAAGATATTTAAGATTATATCTCATTTTGTCAGGCAGAATTTTATGCATATAGATGTAATCAACATCATCACCCTCTTTAAGCAGCTTATCCTCATCTTTATATTTAATGGAGGCAAAGCTGGTAATGCCTGCCGGAAGAAGAAGTGTTGCATAATATACCGGTTCATACCTGCTTACATATTTAAGGACTTCGGGACGAGTCCCTACAATAGACATTTTGCCTGTAAGCACATGAAAAATTTGGGGAAGCTCGTCGAGCCTGTATTTTCGTAATGCTCTTCCTATCAGAGTAACCCTTTCGTCTCCCTCCTTAGTGAGAAGCTCGCCGCACTGGTCTGAACCCACAATCATTGTACGGAATTTTAAAATTTTAAATTTCCTTCCGTACTTTGTAATACGCTCCTGCTTATAAAATACAGGACCTTTGGTGGCGCTGATTTTTATAATGAATGCAATAAGAAGCATTGGTAAACATAATACTATAATAAGAACAACCGCCATTATTATATCGGTAATCCTTTTCAGCAGTATGCTGTGTCTCTTTTTTTTAAGTATATTATAGTAATGTTTAACTTGGTCATTTTGAAACTCCACAGGGAGTTTATCAAAGGATTTTAACAAGATATTCACCTATCCTTTGTGTAAAAACACAAATACTTACGGTATATTATACAGCAAAACCTCTCTTAAATCAATATAAAAGGAAAAATATAGGACTAATAAATATAACAAAATTGATAATGATATTACAAATAATGATACCAAATTCCACTTGACTTACAATATAAATATAATGTAAAATATAGCTATAGAAATTGAGGTGATTTAAATGGATAAGGATTTTACACCTGACCTTATTACTCTCATTGATGAAGAGGGAAATGAGCATGACTTTGAAATTCTGGACAAAATAGAAACAGAAGACAGCGAATATTATGCACTTTACCCCATTTTTGATGATGCCCAGGATAGTTTGCAGGATAGCGGTGAATACTATATTATGGAGGCTGTCATCGGTGAGGACGGCGAAGAGGAACTGGCTGAAATTGATGACGAAGAACTTCTTGATAACTTAGCCGAACAGTTTGAAGAGAGATTTGAAGAACTTTTTGACGACGACCAGGATTATAATTAACTTTATTAACTATTAATAAATTACCCTGCCTGATTTGCGAATATGCAAAAATAACCCTACAACTTTTAAATCGGGAGCACGGCTCCACTTGCGGTGTTGAAGACCTGTATTTATACAGGGATCCTAAAGCACTTGGGAGTGCACCCACCTGTCATTATGTAGGCAGGTTATATTTAAGCATTTTACGGTCAGGCGGGGTATTTTTATATCTAATTTGTATTATGTGAGGAACTTGTTATGAATATATCTGTTTTAGGCTGCGGACGCTGGGGCAGCTGTATTGCCTGGTACCTTGATAAAATAGGTCACAATGTGCTTTCAGGGGGACTGGAATATGCGCCTGAGTTTATTCAGCTTAAAAAGGAAAGAAAAAACGACTACCTTTCCTTTCCCAACAGTATTGAGGTGTCCTGTGACCTTGAATACTCTGTAAACAGGGCAGAAGTTATTGTTATATCAATTAGTTGTCAGCACCTTCGTGAATATATGACCGATATTTCCAAATATAATTTAGAGGGCAAAACCATAGTCCTTTGTATGAAGGGCATTGAAGAAAGCACAGGTAAAAGGCTAAGTCAGGTTGTAGAGGATTTTGTTGACAAGGACAAAACAAAAATTGCGGTTTGGGTAGGCCCGGGACACCCCCAGGACTATGTTAAGGGTATTCCCAACTGTATGGTAATTGACAGCGATGATGAAAACACCAAGGCAAGGCTTGTTGATGAGTTTAACTCTGAATTAATAAGATTTTACATAGGTACTGACCTTATAGGCACAGAAATCGGGGCTGCCTCAAAAAATGTAATTGGCATTTGCGCCGGTATTCTGGACGGTATGGGATACACCAGCTTAAAAGGCGGACTTATGGCGAGAGCTCCGAGGGAAATCTCTAATCTTATTTTCGCTATGGGCGGTAACGGAATGAGCGCATACGGACTGTGCCATTTAGGGGATTACGAAGCTACCCTGTTCTCCAAGTGGAGCCACAACAGAATGTACGGCGAAAAGTTTGCAAAGGGAGAAAAATTTGAAAAACTTGCCGAGGGCGTTATGACTACTAAGGCAATTTATAAGATTGCCAAAAGGGATAATATCGAAATGCCCATTGTAACACAGCTTTACAAGGTTCTCTTTGAAAATGCAGATATTAAGTCCTCCCTTAACATATTGTTTAGCAGAAATGTTAAAAATGAATTTTAAAGCAAAAACCTCCTATGAGTACCATAGGAGGTTTCAGCCTGTAGAAAAACCCGAAATCCAGTGATATTGGATTTCGGGTTTTGCATTTTTGTGGAAGAAATTTAAAAAAAGCAAGAATAAAAGAGTATACAGGGGATTTCCCCTTGCGCTTTCTTTCTTTTTCCTTGTGTATCGCATATTTTTTTAAATTCATTGCAGCAAATTTAAGCTTGACCCAATTTCTTACTGCTGTCAAGCCTCTGTATGGTGTATATCGCATTGCGTGCTTTTCTTTCGCGTCTGCGAACACTCTCTCAATTTTCTCTTTTCGTTCTCTGTATAGCTCTGAGTATTCCGGCGTATGTCTGATGTCTTCTGCAAGTTCTACATATTCCCACCAGATGTGCTTTGTTACTGTCTTTTCACTATTCTTTGATTCCGTACAGAGATGTCTGCTCAGACAGTTTTTGCATATTTGTGGATTACTCTTGTATTCTCGGTAGCCGTCTCGATTGGTTGTAGAATATTTAAGTATTTGATATTCCGGACAGATTATTTCATCATAGTATTCGTCATATACATATTCATACCTTGGGTGATTGCCTTTCTTGGTCATTGGTCTTTTATACGCTGTGGAGATTACTCTGCCGTCATCAAATATCTTCTTACATATGTGTGGTGTTTTGTACGCGCTGTCTGCTACTATTGTTTTTACCTTCGGAAATCTCTCTACTACCTCATCATATACATCATCAAATGCCACGCTGTCGTGTACATTTCCAGGTGTTACTTCTACTCCTACCACATACCCGTTCTTTTCGCAGGCTGTATGAGCTTCATACGCGAACTGCTTTTTGTGCTCTCCCTTTACGAACAATCCGCTTTCAGGGTCGGTTTTGCTCTTGGTAATCTTCCTTTTCTTTGCTTCCTGCTTGCGCCTTTTCAGCTTCTTCTTTGAGGTATTGTCTTTCTTTTTCTTCGGCTTTTCGTTGTCATCGTTATCATCATCAAACGGTTTCTTGCCGTGAGCTTCTCTATCCTCGTTGACTTCTTTCATCAACTCGTCGGCATATCGCTTTGCGGCAATGGGGACCTCTTCCTCTATCTTTTTCTTGACGTTGGCATTTGCTTTGATATGTGTTCCGTCTATGAATACGGCTTCGGCATTCAGGTATCCTGCTGTCGCAATCTCTTCTAATATCCAGTTGAATACCTGATCTATTGTCTCGCTGTTGAAACGATTGCGGAAATTGTAGCTCAATGTGGAAAAATGAGGCGTGGTGTCGTTCAGTGTGTAGCCTAAAAACCAACGATATGCAACATTCATTGATACTTCCTCTGCTACCTTTCGCAATGAACGTATACCGTACAGATGCTGAATCAGTACCATTTTGAACAATATTACAGGGTCTATGCTTGGTCTGCCGTTGTCATGGCAGTATAAATCCTCTACAAATTCATATATCTTGCTAAAGTCAACTGCTCTGTCTATTTTCCTTAGCAAATGATCCTCAGGTACTAGGGCTTCTATGCATATATATTCTATTTGTCCTCTGTTTTGTACATTCTTTTCCAGCATTTTCATCACCATATCTATTATACCATATCTATGACAAAAAGCCCAGCTTTCGCTGGACCTTTTTCGACAGGCTGAAACCTCCTATGAGTACCATAGGAGGTTTTTTATTAGGAGAATTTTTAATACTATTGTTTATTTACATAGACAAGGGTTTCATCTCGGTGTATATAATTATTTGATAGGGCCGGCATATAATATCCGGAATCGCAGTCAGCAGAAATACAAAGCTGGTCCGTTACCTGACTTTCAGGTACAAAGTAGCCAATATGAATAGTCACACTGCTTTTTGCAGGAATATCAATGTAGTTTGGATTATTTGTATTTTCTCTTGAAAAATCATCATATACCCACTCGGTAAGGTTGTAATCGTCCATGTTAATCTCATCAACAGACTCATATTTATCCCAGAGCTTATCAATATCCCTTACAATACTGGTGCCGTCCTTATTTACAAGTGAATGGTAAACAAGCATATCTTTAATGTCTTTATCACTTGTATTTTTGTATGTTACAGTTTCGTAGATATATTTAAGTTTTATTTTTTTAGTTTCCTTTAATTCTGATAAAGAATTAATTCCGTCTCCTCCGCCGTAACAATCAACTGTATAAGGCTTTATTTTTCCCTTACTGTCAAGATACTTGGATTTAAAGCTATCAGGCATCATACTCATATCATCGGAAACATCAATATTGTCAATCTTCATATTAACACTAACATTGTTGCCATCAAAATCATAGGTATCAATGTTTGTGTTATCGCCTACATTGATAAATTTGTTGTAATTTTCACTGTAAGAATAATCAACATTATTTACCACTTCCTGATTTTCCATACTTTCATCTGATGTTTTATCGTCGGACCATTTAATGTAATCAATGGAGTTGCCTCTATTACCCTCTGATAGAGTTGCACTTTCAAGAATTTTATATAATTCTTTTTTAGAAATATCTGTACCTGCCCATCCCCAAAGCAAAGAATCATAATCACTAAAATACATATAAAACTGCTTGTCAAATTGAGGGTTTTCTTTGTCGGACTTCTTATAAATCTTTTCCCTTAGATACATTACCTTACTGCCGTTTATAGTGGTAACTTCACTGTCAATTATATTCTTGTGTTCCACCCTAATCTCTTTGGTGTTTGATACATCATAAAGAATAAGGGACATACCGCCTACTCCGTATGAATCCTTAAAACAATACTTTGAATTGTTCGTATTTTTAAGAGGTACAAGGTTCTTTGGTAAATACTTGAAATCAAGGTTTACATACTTTAAATGTTTTACATTAGGCTGTTTATCCAGTGATAATGTAGACTGATTTTTGTCAAGTACCATTGTCTCTGCATACTGTCCCTTTTCTTCCGAATACATATTGTAAAGACTAACGCCTGCATAAGCTCCTACGCTTGACAAAACAGCAATAATTGCGGCAACAAGAACTACAGTAATTCTCTTTGTCTTTTTGCTCTTTTTGGGATTAATGTCATTTGGTATAGTAATCAATTTTTCTTTCAACTCCTGGGGTGCAGTAACATTATTAAATGTTTCTTTGTATAGTTCTTTACAGGTTTTCATCCTGCCATACCTCCTTTAGTAGAGTTTTAAGCCTGTTTCGTCCCCGCATAAGACGGGTCTGAACTGTAGTTTCCTTTTCATCTATAAGCTCTGATATTTCTTTAACAGAATATTCTTCATAGTAATACAAATGCACTACCAATCTGTATTTATGGGGAAGGGACATTACTGCTTTGTAAATTTCGTAATGCCAATCCATATTGTCCATTGTGTAATAGTCGTCGTCTTTGTATTCTTCAAGAAGTACTACCTTTTTCCACGGCGTTTTAAATATGTGTTTACAGTTGTTTACTGTCATCTTTATAAGGTAGTTTTTCATATGTTCGTCAGAGTCAAAGTTTTTGTTTAATGTATAGAATTTCAGAAATGTATTTTGCACAGCGTCCTCTGCGTCCTGTTTGTTCTTACAGTAACTATAGGCTATTCTGAAAAGAGAATCACTATAGCTGTTAACTGCGTCTATGTATTTTTCTTTAGTCATTCTCTTTCTCCTTTCTACTACTTTTGAAAGTACTTTCACTTATATTAGTCTTTCCGGAAAGAAAAAATCACACTTTTTAAAAAATTTTTAAGACAATAAAAAAATCCGCCGGAACAGTCCAACGGATTTTTATTTTATGTTTTAAATTAATACATTCCGCCCATATCCGGCATCTGGGGAGCCGGTGCAGGAGCAGGCTCCTTAATATCGCTGACAAGGGATTCTGTTGTGAGAACCATTGCTGCAACAGAGGAGGCATTCTGGAGGGCACTCCTTGTAACCTTTGTGGGGTCAACAATACCCTCTTTCATCATATCAATATATTCGCCTGTAAGAGCGTTGTAACCATAGTTAACCTTGTTTTCAGAAACAATGTTGTTAAGGATAACTGAACCCTCAACACCTGCATTAGCTGCAATCTGTCTAACAGGCTCTTCAAGTGCCTTGAGAACAATCTTAACACCTGTAAGCTGGTCGCCTTCAAGGTCGTTAGTAAGGGAAGAAACTGCGTCAATAGTATTTACAAGGGCTGTACCGCCGCCTGCTACAATTCCCTCCTCAACTGCTGCCTTTGTAGCTGCAAGGGCGTCCTCAATACGAAGTTTTTTCTCTTTCATTTCAATTTCTGTTGCTGCTCCAACCTTAATAACAGCTACGCCGCCTGCCAGCTTTGCAAGTCTTTCCTGGAGCTTTTCTCTATCAAAGTCAGAAGTTGTGGACTCAATCTGGGAACGAATTTGATTAACTCTATCCTTAATGGCCTGCTGGTCGCCGGCGCCGTCAACAATAATTGTATTTTCTTTGTCTATCTTAATCTGACGGGCAGTACCAAGCTGGTCAAGAGTACAATCCTTTAATTCAAGACCTAAATCAGATGTAATTACCTGACCGCCTGTAAGGGTTGCAATATCCTGTAACATTTCTTTTCTTCTGTCCCCAAAGCCGGGAGCCTTAACGGCAACACAAGTAAATGTACCACGGAGCTTGTTGAGAACTAAGGTTGTAAGAGCCTCTCCCTCTACATCTTCTGCAATAATAAGGAGCTTTCTGCCAGCCTGAACAATCTGTTCAAGAAGAGGAAGAATATCTTGTGTTGTAGAAATCTTTTTATCTGTAATAAGGATAAGACAGTCGTCAAGCTCTGCCACCATTTTATCGGTATCTGTTACCATATATGGTGCAATATATCCTCTGTCAAACATCATACCTTCAACAACCTCTGAATAGGTTTCGGCTGTCTTGGATTCCTCAACTGTAATAACGCCGTCTGTGGAAACCTTTTCCATAGCCTCGGCAATAAGATTACCAATAAAGGGGTCTGCTGATGAGATTGTTGCTACTCTTGCAATATCTTCTGTACCGGCAACTTCCTTGGAATTTGATTTAAGGGTTTCTACAGCCTTGTTGACAGCCATCTGAATACCGTTTTTAAGTACCATTGGATTTGCACCGGCTGTAACATTCTTCATACCCTCTCTTATAAGTGCCTGTGCAAGAAGGGTAGCTGTTGTAGTACCGTCGCCGGCAACATCGTTAGTCTTTGTAGAAACTTCTTTTACAAGCTGTGCGCCCATATTTTCAAATGGGTCGTCAAGTTCAATTTCCTTTGCAATAGTTACGCCGTCGTTTGTAATAAGGGGTGCGCCGAACTTTTTATCAAGAACAACATTTCTGCCCTTAGGGCCAAGTGTAATTTTTACTGTATCTGCCAGCTTGTCTATACCTGACATAAGAGCCTTTCTGGCGTCCTCTCCGTAAAGCATCTGTTTTGCCATTTTAATTACCTCTCTTCTCTTTTTTAAGTTATTAAATTACTCAATGATAGCAAGAATATCAGACTGGGAAACGATTGTGTACTCTTCGCCGTCCAGTTTTAGGTCTGTACCGCTGTATTTAGAAGTTACAACCTTATCGCCAACCTTAACTGTCATCTCTACCTTTTCCCCATCAACAACACCGCCGGGGCCTACTGCAATAACTGTTGCAAATGATGGCTTCTCCTGTGCTGATGTTGTAAGAACAATGCCGGAGGCAGTTGTCTGCTCTGCTTCCTCAACCTTAACAACTACCTTATCTGCTAATGGTTTGATTTTCATAATATTTCTCCTCCCTATGAGTTTCTGTATAAAATTAAGTTATTTTGTAATATTAGCACTCTATTTGTTCGAGTGCTAACCACAAGTAATATTGTAGCACTTACCAATTACTTCGTCAATACTTTTATGGAAAATTTTATTATTTATTTTTTAAAATACATAAATGCCTGACACTTTAACATTCCATTATAAAGTTTTCTTCGCTTATCTGCCTTTCTTCCAAATATTTTTTCAAAATCATCGTCGGGAGATATTATGGTATAGCTCCAGCCCTCTTTTTTTATAAACTTTTTGCCCATTATCCTGTATAATTCCCTTGCTGAGTCAATATCAAGAAGTCGCTGACCGTATGGAGGATTAGTAATAACACTTCCCCTGTCTGTTTCAAAGGTAAAATCCCTTATATCTCTGTTTACAAAAGTTATCCTGTCCGACACCCCTGCTTTATCTGCGTTTTCTCTGGCTATATTAAGGGATTTTTCATCTATATCATATCCAAAGGCTGTAAAATTGCAATCTGTCCTAATTTCGCTTTTTGCTCTTTCCCTTTCTTCATTCCATACTTCATTAGGAATTTCTGTCCAGGTTTCGGAAACAAAGCTCCTGTTAAGACCCGGTGCAATTTTCATAGCTTTTAAGGCGCTTTCAATAAGAATTGTTCCGCTTCCGCACATTGGGTCGATAACAATATGATTTGCCCTAACCTTGGAAAGTTCAGCAAGTACCGCCCCAAGGGTTTCTCTAATGGGCGCTTCATTGGAGTTGGCCCTGTAACCCCTCTTATATAGCCCTGCACCTGTGGTATCAATCATTATACTGACCTTATCCTTAAGTAAAAGAAACTGAATTTGATGGAGTTCCCCGTCCTCGTTAAGCCAGTCGGTATTATACGCCTTTGAAAGACTTTTTGCACAGGCCTTTTTAATAATTTTCTGGCAGTCCGGTACAGACATAAGTTTGCTGGACAGGCAATTTCCCTTTACAGGAAATTTATGACCATTTTTAATATATGCGTTCCAATCCACCTTTTCTACACCCGAAAACAATTCTTCAAATGTTCTTGCATAGAAAGATGTTACAAGAATAAGTATTCTCTCTGCGTATCTGGAACAAATATTTGCCCTTGCAAGAATATTATAGTCCCCTTTAAAAATAACTCTTCCGTTTTCCGGTTCTACCTCTTCCGCCCCCATAAAGCGAAGTTCGTTTGCAACTAACCCCTCCACTCCAAAAAGGCAGGTTGCTACCATTGTAAATTTCTTACTCATAAAATTCTCCAAAAAATATAGAGGCTTTTTAAGCCTCTATAAGTATTTTTTATTTAAACCTCAGGTTCAAGCAAACCGTAAGTATTGCCCTTTCGCTTGTATACCACATTAGTCTGAGATGTTTCTGCATTTACAAACACAAAGAAATCGTGATTAAGCATATTCATCTGGAGGATTGCCTCTTCCACAGAAACAGGTTTTACAGGAATTGTCTTATAACGAATATTAAACTCTTCCTCATCCTCAATTTCTTCTTCAGGAAGAACAGAGAGAAAATCTGCTGTATTGTCACGAAGTCTGCGGGAAAGTCTTGTTTTATTCTTGCGGAGCTGTCGGGCAAGAATATCCACAACCTTATCGAGAGCCTCGTTCATTTCGTCTTGAGTATCCTCTGCTCTGAATATCATTCCGTTGTCCTTAACAGTAACTTCAACCGTCTGACGATTTTTGTAGAGAGTTACTACAACAGAGGTTTCTGCATCTTCGGAAAATATCTTATTGAACTTTGAAAGTTTCTTTTCACAAAGCTCCTTAAAATTATCCTTTAAATTGACCTTGCGTGCTGTGTAGGTGATTTTCATTAAAATTCCCCCTATTTTATTATTTATTACGGTTTCCCCTGCGGGAATAACCGCGGCTTTCAGTTCCCCTCTTCAGGTCAGAAATCTTGTCTTCGGAAGTACGCTTAAACTTGCTCATCATATCCTCAAAGGAAATAGCGTCGTCCTTGGACGGTTCCCACTGGAAATCTCCCGGGGAAGTGACCTTTGGAGCAGGCACATAAGGTTTTTTGGGACGCCTTTGCTTTGGCTTGGGTTCAGGCTTTTCAAGATTAGCCTTGATGGAGAGAGAAATTTTGCCATCATCAACAGACATAACCTTGACGACAACCTGGTCGCCAACTTTAATTACGTCATTAATATCATTCACATATTCATGGGAAATTTCAGAAATATGTACCATTCCTGATTTGTTATCCGGCAAAGCAACAAATGCTCCAAATTTCATTACACCGGTTACCTTGCCTGTTAATACACTACCAACTTCCAGCGACATAAATTACCCCTTGCTGTACCACAATATCAGTCACCTGATATGTTGACAAATACCCTTTCTCCGGAATGAAGATATCCATCTTCTTTCGCTTTTTTTTCAATATATTCCTCATTATCCTTGTCGGATAAATTGTAAATATCATTCAGTTCATCATTTTTAAGTTCCTGAACCTCAATTTTCTGATTTAAGCGGTCTAACTTAGCCTGTTTCTGACTAATCTGGCTTTGCTGGGAAACAAGGGCAATCACCGCATAAACTATAAATATTCCCCCGGCAATATATAGGGCAATAAACTTTTTTCCTCTTTTCTTTCTGGACTTATTCTTTTTTAAATCCTCATTATCGGAAACCACAACGCTTTCAAGAGTTGCATCTTTATTACTGTTTTCCATATTTCATACCTTTTTCAATACTTTTTTCTCATCTTTTTTCTTAAGTAAATTATACACTAAAAAGGAGCGTAATTTCAATAGTTTATTTGTAAGTTTTTGAAAAATTTTTATTATTTTTTTCAAAATAATACTAAATATTGAATATATTTTTTTAAACAACACAACCGTTAGTCTTCCCAAAGTTATTTTCAGAATAATAAATGATATAAGGGCGCCCAGTAGCATATATATCCTTAGCTGACCAAAATTATACGCCAGGGAAAATATAAACATAAATATAGCGGAGATTATCATAAACAAAATGTCGCATATTAAGGTTACCGCTTTTCTTTCATTAAAAACAATTCTGACAAAGTGTAAAAGCTCATAAACCAAATATATATACACGCCCCACAGCAGTGAAAATAAAAAAACTATGGGGTGGAATGTTTGATAAAGCCCCATTACCTGAGCAACCTTTTTATAAAGCTTTTGTCAGAGCTTTCTTTAATGTACTGCATAGAATTAACTTTACCGTCAAGGGCAACCTCACCGCACTCTAAGTCCAGTTTGCCTACATGAAGGTTCTCCCCTTTTATTATTAGGGAACAACCCTCTAAAGTCAGCACCACATTTTCTTCAGTAAAGGCATTTACATCTTTTACACCGGTTACGGACAGCATTTTCCTGTCTTTTAAAATAATTTGACTTTCAGACATAGTAATCCTCCATATAATTTTGATACATTATATGGAGGATTTTTTAATATTATGATATTTATATAGGCTTATATAGGGTTTGGGAATCTTCTTTTCTCACGGTTTCCTTTACAGATACAACTTGAACGGAAATTGTTTTTTCTCCTAAAGAAATATCTATTCTGTCCCCCTCTTTAACATTTGCAGACGCTCTTGCAACTTTGCCGTTAATCATAACCTTGCCTGCGTCACAGGCTTCGTTTGCAACTGTTCTTCTTTTAATTATTCTGCTTACCTTAAGGTATTTATCTAATCTCATAATTTCTCCTTTTTAAGGACATAAAATCAAAAGGCTGACATTAAGTCAGCCCTTTTGTAAATTACTTGTTTACAATATCTTTGAAAGCCTTGCCGGCCTTAAATGCAGGAACCTTAGAGGCAGGAATTTCAATCTTGTTACCTGTTCTCGGGTCACAGCCTGTTCTTGCATTTCTTGTGCGCTGTTCAAATGTACCGAAACCAACAAGCTGAATTTTGTCGCCGGCAGCAACGGTATCTACGATTGTGTCAAGAGCCGCTGTAAGGGCAGCCTCTGCATCTTTTTTTGAAAGTCCACTCTTTTCTGCGATTGCAGCAATAAATTCTGTCTTTTTCATAATCATTTTCCTCCGAAAAATTTTATTTAATTTCATCCCATAGGGAATCAAGTTGAGATAATGAGGCATTCTCCATATTAATATTGCGCTTTTCGGCAAGCTCTTCCATTCTTTTAAAACGCGAAACAAACTTGTCGCAAGCCTTATACAGAGCTTCCTCTGAATCAACTTTAATAAACCTTGATACATTTACTACGGAAAACAGCAAATCTCCAAGTTCTTCTGCCATATTTTCCCGATTACCTTGTTCTACAGCCTCTTTAAGCTCCTTTACTTCCTCGTCAACCTTATCAAGAGCGCCATTGACATCTTTCCAATCAAAACCAATCTTAGCCGCCTTTTTCTGCACCTTAGCACTTCTCATCAGGCTGGGAAGAGCCTTGGAAACGCTGTCCATAGCGTCTGACTGTTTTTTCTGAGATTTTGTCTGCATTTTGATATTGTCCCAGTTAGTAAGAACATCGTCAACTGTTTCAGCCTTTACATCTGAAAAAATATGGGGATGTCTGATAATCAGCTTTTTGCATATGCCGTCACAGACATCATTTATATCAAAGCTACCCTTTTCTCTTTCAATCTCTGAATGAAAAACAACTTGCAGAAGAACATCGCCAAGCTCCTCCTTGAGAAGTTCCCTGTCCTCTGCATCAATAGCTTCGATAACTTCATAGGTTTCTTCGATAAAATCCTGTCTGATAGATTTATGGGTCTGCTCTCTGTCCCAAGGGCAACCCTTTGGCGCACGGAGTATCTTCATAATTTCTATCAAATCCTGAAAGCCATAATTTTGTTTTTTCTCAAAATTCATTATGAAACCTCCAGTTATCATCTAAAACCTAACAGACACTATTTTATATTATTATTAAATATTTTTCAAGTGTTTTTTGCCTTTTTCTGTAAAATCACTGAAATAATGTACCCCAAACGGGGTTTTATAGTAACAAATAAATTAATAACAGTAGTATTAACCATTATAACTTACATAATCAGCAATTCTTTTTATTACCCTTTTTGTTGCCTGAAAACTTCACCTTGGAAACTTTTATCTTACTCAGAGCCTCATATACACCGTACTTTTTGCAGTTTTTAATTGAACCGCCGGTAATTGTCAGCTTACAATTTTTGCTGTTTGTAATAACACCGTGGTTGTCCTTAACCGTATTGATTTTACAGCTGTTCATCTTGCCTGTTGAATTTATACAATATACGCCTTCGCTCTTTGAGTTAGTTATGTTGTCCTTTTTCATCTGAAAACTTTTACAGTTAAAAAATGAAAATCCGTTTCTTGTACTGCCCTTTGATGTGTTGGTATCAAACTTTAATTTTTTTGAGTCCTGGCAGAAAAATCCGTCATAAAATTTTTGTGAGGAATTATTATAAAATTTTACATTTTCACAACTGCCCTGAACGCAAAAGCCATAACTTCCGTTTGGTTTTTTGCCTACATAGGACAACTTATTATTCTTAAAGGCAGAGTTTACAACGCCGTAAATATACATAGGAATATAATTATTGCTGACTACTTTATTTTTGGTAACAGTAAGTCCGTTGATTCTGTGGTCGCCCTTTAGATACCTTTTCTTGTATTGTGAATTAACCTTGTCCCCTACAATTAACAAAGCTTTTCTGTCAAGGCGGGTTTTCTTCCCCGTAATTACATTTTTAGAAATCAATGAATTATCTTTTTTTGTATCAAGTTTCAATTTCCAACTTTTCACAATATGGGAATTAGTATAATTTTTCTTGTAGTCCGGCTTTATATTGAGAAAACCTATTCCGCCACCGCAATCCTTAATTGTGTTGCTGTATATTTGTGAATTTCTATAGTTCATACACATAATTGCATAATCTCTACAATTATAGAAACGGTTTTTTGTAATTTTCATATTTTTGAAATAAATACCCTCTATGGTGTTATGGGAACCGACACCCCTCTCCAAGTTTTTAAATGTGCAGTTATACACAACGAAGTTGTTATTTTGGTATTTATCAAATTTTCCCACATTAGTGGTTTCGTTTAAATTCACATCAATCTGTAATGCCTCGCCAGCACCGTCACCGCCCGTGCTGATGTGGTTTTGAAAAGTACAGCCAAGAATTTTTACATTGTCGCAGGCAGCAATCTCCGCCTCGTGACCGCCTGCAACATTTTGTATAGTTAAATTTTTCAGTTTAATATTTTTTCCGTGCATCAGCTTAAAAAAGCAAGATTTATCGCTGGTCTTTTTTCCGTTTCCGTCCCAAATTCCGCCTTGAAAAATAATATCTTTATAGTAATACTTGGAAACAGCCGAGCCGGGTTCACCAAATCTTACTACATACTTCTGAACAGAATCATTAAATGCTTTTATGTATTTTACCCCTTTGTCAGCATAAATATGGGTGTATGAGAACACTCTTAAACAATCAATAAGCTTTACATTTTTTGTAACATGAATTGTGTAGGGGTGTTTTGCAGTACCCTTTTCTTTTGCAGCATACAGAGCATCCTGCAAAGTATCATATTTACCGTCTGAAACAGTTATGTCATACTTAGTTGCCCCAGAAAATGAAACAGGGCATACTGCCAGTGATGTAAGCAGAATTACTGCTGCCATAATTGTTGAACAAATTTTTTTCATTTTGTCACTTCCTAATTTAATGTCATTATATGTTTATGCAAAGTTTCATCAAATTACTGTGAAAAGCAAAGCACATAGAGAGATAGTCTCTCTAAATTTGCTATTTTACAATATGAAGTTTTCCCAGTACTTTACCCATTTTACCTTTTTTTAGTACTGCGGTGTCATTTTCATCAAACACACGCAGTAATATTATGGAAATCAAGTAAGCAATTCCTGCCAGTGCTAT
>CANROX010000005.1 GCA_947632335.1 uncultured Clostridia bacterium | reverse complement strand
CTGCAAAGGTTGCCGTTGCGGGACTTGGAGGACTGGGCTCAAATATTGCAGTTATGCTGGCACGCAGTGGAGTGGGGCATCTCCTTTTAATAGACTTTGACAAGGTCGATGTGTCCAATCTTAACAGACAAGTGTACTCTATTCCCCACTTGGGTTTAAACAAAACCGACGCCCTTACTCAAATCATAAGGGATATTAATCCGTCTGTAGAGGTAAAATCCCTATGCACTAAAATTACACAGGACAACGCAGAAAAACTTTTGGGAGATTACCCCATTGTGTGCGAAGCCTTTGACAAAGCTGATATGAAATCAATGCTTATAACAACCCTCCTTACCCGGTGCAGGAATATAACCGTAGTTTCCGGTAACGGAATGGCAGGCTGCTGCGACAGTAATACAATCAAAACAAAAAAAATTACTGACAAACTTTATGTATGCGGTGACGGAATTTCCGACATTGAAAAGGGGGAAATTCTTATGGCTCCACGGGTCTTAATATGTGCAGGTCATCAGGCAAACAAGGTAATACAACTGATTTTAGATAATGATTAAAAGGAGAAAATAATGGACGATAAACTTATTTTAGGCGGTCATGAATTTAACAGCAGATTTATTCTTGGTTCAGGCAAATACAATATGAACTTAATTAAAGCAGCCGTTGAACAGGGCGGTGCAGAAATTATTACCCTTGCCCTCAGACGGGCAAACACACAGGAAAGTGAAAATATCCTTGACTTTATGCCCGAGGGAGTTACACTTCTTCCAAACACATCAGGAGCAAGAAATGCCGACGAGGCTGTAAGGATTGCTCGACTTAGCAGGGCAATGGGCTGTGGTGATTTTGTAAAGGTGGAGATTATGCACGACGCAAAGTATCTTCTCCCCGACAACTACGAAACAGTAAAGGCTACAGAAATTCTTGCCAAGGAGGGCTTTGTGGTACTCCCCTATATGTACCCGGACCTCAATGTTGCAAGGGATTTACAGAGTGCAGGCGCCGCCGCAGTAATGCCCCTTGCCTCCCCAATCGGCAGTAACAAGGGACTTACAACAAAGGAATTTATCCGCATTCTCATTGATGAAATTGACCTGCCTATTATTGTTGATGCCGGTATCGGCAAACCCTCTCAGGCCTGCGAGGCTATGGAAATGGGTGCCGCCGCAATTATGGCAAACACCGCTATAGCAACGGCAGGTGATGTTCCTGCAATGGCAGGGGCATTTAAAAAGGCTATTGAGGCAGGCAGAACAGCCTACCTTACAGGTATGGGACCTGTACTTACAAGGGGAGGCAGTGCCTCAGACCCTTTAACAGGTTTTTTAAGATAAGGAGCATATTATGATAAACGAGGAAAATCAAGTTTATTTTATAGACAGCCATGAGCTGCCCCCTGAAGCTTTAAAAAGAAAACATCAGCTTGAACAGGACCCCTCCTGCCGCAGTGACCATATGGCTTATATGAAGGGTATGGAAATTATCGAATCCGATATAAAGGATAAGGTAATAAGGGCTATGAACAGCTTTGACTACAGCAAATATACAGAGACTGATGTAAAAAGGGCCCTTGCTAATGAAGTTTGTTCAATAGAAGATTTTAAGGCGCTCCTCTCTCCCGCCGCCGCGCCCTTTCTTGAAGAAATGGCACGAAGGGCAGAGAATGAAACCAAAACCCACTTTGGCAATACGGTATATATCTTTACTCCCATATATATTGCAAACTACTGTCAGAATTACTGCGTGTACTGTGGTTTCAACTGCTATAACAACATTAATCGCAAAAAACTTACCTTTGAAGAAATTGAAAACGAAATGAAAGTTATTGCGCAAACAGGTATGGAGGAAATTCTTATACTTACAGGAGAAAGCAGAAAATATTCAGATGTTGAGTACATCGGTGAGGCGGTTAAAATTGCAAGAAAGTATTTTCGCAATATTGGAATTGAAATTTATCCTGTAAATACCGATGAATATGAGTATCTCCACAAGTGCGGCGTTGACTATGTAACGGTATTTCAGGAAACCTACAACAGCGATAAGTACGAAACCCTCCATCTGCTGGGTCATAAAAGAGTTTGGCCCTATCGTTTTGACGCCCAGGAAAGGGCCCTTATGGCAGGTATGAGAGGCGCAGGATTTTCTGCTCTCCTGGGTCTTGACGATTTCAGAAAGGACGCCCTTGCCTCTGCGCTCCATGTTTACTATATTAACCGAAAGTACCCCCACGCAGAGCTTAGTCTTAGCTGTCCAAGACTTCGTCCCATTGTAAATAATGAAAAAATAAATCCCCGTGATGTAGGTGAAAAGGAGCTTTGCCAAGTGCTGTGCGCCTATAGAATTTTTCTTCCCTATGTGGGAATTACAGTTTCCAGTCGGGAAAGCCTTTCATTCAGAAACGGCATAACAAAAATTTGCGCCACCAAGGTTTCCGCAGGAGTATCAACGGGAATTGGCGACCACGGAGCAAAGTATGAAGGCAGAGAAACAGAAAACGCAGGTGATGAACAATTTGAAATTAACGACAACCGTTCATTCAGGCGTATGTATGACGATATGGAAAAAGGCGGACTTCAGCCTGTGCTGAACGACTACCTTTATGTATAAATGTTATGGAAAAGTATAATAAACTTATTGCCGTAACAAACAGACATCTCTGTAAGAGGGATTACCTTGAACAGATTAAAAGAGTTGTTTCTCTAAATCCTAAATCCCTTATTTTGAGGGAAAAGGACCTGTCAAAAGAAGAATACGAAAATCTTGCAAAAAAGGTAATAGACATATGTAAAGACCATAACACACCTTGCTTTATACATTCACACACGGATATTGCAAAAAAACTTTACTGCAAAAGGATACACTTTTCCATTCCAAAACTAAAGGAAAACAGGGATAATCTTGATTTTTTTAATGAGATAAGCGTGTCCTGCCATAGCCTTAAAGATGTAGAGCAGGCAATATCCCTTGGAGCCACCCGAATAGTGTTGGGAAACATTTTTGAAACCCCTTGTAAACAGGGAGTTTCGGGAAAGGGACTTGATTTTTTAAGTAAAATTTGCAAATCTTCAAGTGTACCCGTATTTGCAATAGGAGGAATTACCCTTGACAACCTGTATGATGTAATAGAGGCAGGAGCACAGGGCGGATGTATGATGTCAGGTTTTATGAAGATATAAACAGGTATACCTGTTTATGCGGTAAATTGGGGGCACCACCTTTTATCGCTATATAAAATTAATGCTGAAACGAAAGGGGAATGATTATGTACACAGCATTAACAATCGCTGGAAGTGACTCCAGCGGAGGCGCCGGAATACAGGCAGATATCAAGACAATGACCACCAATGGCGTATATGCCATGAGTGCTATTACTGCCTTGACAGCTCAAAACACCACCGGCGTTTTCGGTATTATGAATGTAACACCGAAGTTTCTCTGTCAGCAACTGGATTCAGTCTTTACTGATATTTTTCCGGACGCTGTAAAAATCGGTATGGTAAGCTCCAAAGAGCTTATTGAGGCTATCTCTGAAAAGCTAAAAGAGTATAAAGCAAAAAACATTGTTGTGGACCCTGTAATGGTTGCCACAAGCGGAGCAAGACTCATTGATGAGGATGCAGTTGATACTCTTAAAGAAAAGCTTTTCCCTCTGGCCCATATTCTTACACCCAATATTCCGGAGGCAGAAATTCTTTCCGATATGAGGATTAAGAATGAAGAGGATATGATTAAATCTGCAAGTATTATCAGTGAAAAATATAACTGTGCTGTACTGTGCAAAGGCGGTCATAAAATTAATGACGCAAATGATTTGCTGTATCAAAAGACTTCCTGCAAATGGTATATAGGCAAAAGAATTGAAAATCCAAACACCCACGGAACAGGGTGCACACTTTCAAGCGCTATTGCCTCCAATCTTGCAAAAGGCTTTGATATGGACAATTCCGTTAAAAGGGCAAAAGAATATATATCAGGGGCTTTGTCTGCTATGCTCAATCTTGGCAAGGGCAGCGGGCCTATGAAACACAACTTTGACATTAATTCAAAATTTGCACAGGAGGCATAAATTTAATATGGAAACAAAAAGAACATCAGTATTTGACAATGGACTCATATGGTTTGGGGCAGGCGTGTCTATTGCGGAAATTCTTACAGGTACATATCTTGCACCACTTGGATTTTGGAAAGGTCTGTGGGCAATTCTCTTAGGACATTTAATCGGCTGTGTAATGCTTTTCTTTGCAGGCCTTATTGGAGGAAAGACAAGAAAAAGCGCTATGAAAACTACAAGAATGAGCTTTGGCCATTATGGCAGTTTTCTATTTGCTTTTCTCAATGTACTACAACTCCTTGGCTGGACAGCCATAATGATTTACGACGGAGCCTTGGCTGCCGACGGCATTTTTTCTGCCGGAAAATGGATTTGGTGTCTTGTAATCGGCGCACTTATTGTATTGTGGATTTTAGTTGGCATCACTAACCTTGGCAAAATCAATATTGTTGCTATGGGCGCCTTGTTTGTGCTTACCATTATACTCTGTTACAAGATTTTTTCTGCCGGCAGTCTTTCAGCAGGAATTTCCAATGACAGTATGACCTTTGGCGCAGCCGTTGAGCTTTCCGTTGCCATGCCCCTTAGCTGGCTGCCCCTTATTTCCGACTATACAAGTCAGGCAAAAAATCCTGTTGCCGCCACTACAGTCAGCTCCGTAGTTTACGGACTTGTAAGCTGCTGGATGTATGTTATTGGACTTGGTGCAAGTATTTTTACGGGAGAATACGATATTGCACAGATTATCCTTAAAGCGGGACTTGGTATTGCAGGTCTTGTAATTATAATTTTCTCAACTGTCACAACCACATTTCTTGACGCATACTCTGCCGGTGTTTCCAGCGAGGCAATCTCCGACAAGCTAAAGTCTAAGTGGATTGCCATTGGAGCAACCGTACTGGGTACAATAGGAGCAATCCTATTCCCTATGGACGATATTACAGATTTTCTCTATCTTATAGGCTCTGTATTTGCCCCTATGATTGCAATTCAGATTGCAGATTTCTTTATACTTAAAAATGAAAACAGCAGTAAAAAGGTATACATTCCCAATCTGATTATTTGGGCGGCAGGCTTTGGACTTTACAGATATCTTATGAATGTAGATATTATTGTGGGAAACACCCTGCCGGATATGGCAGCAACAATTATACTATGTGTTATTGTTAATCTTATAATTAAAGCCTGCACAAGAAAATCAAATTAATATGAAAATGAGGCACAAATTAATGTGCCTCATTTGTTGCCGCAAAAAACCGGCTAACCCTTGACGGTTAGCCGGTTCTATTAGTTTTTACTTATTAAAGATTGACATAATATCATAAAATGTATCATCGTCGTCATCGTCAACAGATTTTTTCCTGTCATCCTTTTTTGCAGAAGGCTTAGCTGTCTTTGCTGCTGCAGCAGAAGGAACTTTCGTGCCGTTATCGTCACCGTTAAAGCCTGTTGCAATAACCGTAACGCTAATTTCATCTTCCATATTTTCGTCAATAACAGCACCCCAAATGATATTTGCGTCTTCTGATGCCTTTTCGGAAATCATTGTAGATGCAAGGTCAATATCCTCAAGTGAAATATCAGCAGAGGCTGTAACATTGATAATAACACCCTTTGCACCGTCAATAGCTGTTTCAAGGAGGGGTGAAGATACTGCCTGCTCTGCGGCAAGAGTAGCCTTGTCCTTACCTGATGCCTTACCAATACCCATATGGGCATAACCTGCATTCTTCATTATTGATGTAACATCAGCAAAGTCAAGGTTTACAAGACCCGGAACAAGGATAAGGTCTGAAATACTCTGAACGCCCTGACGAAGAACATCATCGGCAATTCCAAATGCGTTTCTAAGTGTAATTGACTGGTCGCTGAAGTATTTAAGTCTTTCATTGGGAACAATAATAAGTGAATCAACACAAGTTGCAAGTTCCTGAATACCCTGCTCTGCCTGTGCCATTCTCTTCTTGCCTTCAAAGGCAAATGGCTTTGTAACAACTGCAACAGTAAGTATGCCAAGTTCCTTTGCAATACTTGCTACAACAGGAGCAGCGCCTGTACCTGTGCCGCCGCCCATACCGGCTGTAACAAATACCATATCTGTATCTTTAAGGAGGTCTGCAATTTCTTCTCTGGATTCCTCAGCAGCCTGCTGACCAATCTGTGGGAGAGAGCCTGCACCCTTACCCCTTGTAATCTTTTCCCCAATCTGAATTTTCTTATCAGCCTTTGAAAACTGGAGAACATGCTCATCAGTATTAACTGCAATAAATTCTACATTCTGCACATCTGTGGCAACCATTCGATTAATAGCGTTACCACCGCCGCCGCCTACACCTATTACTTTAATTACCGGCAAATAATTCATTGGTTCATTTTCTAACTCAAAAGCCATTTATACTTCCTCCTTAACTTTTTCTATTTGGAATGGGTATATTACAAAAACACACCTTCATTGGGCAGAGGGCATTAGTCATATACACCCAACTTATTTTCATACAATACCTATACTATAACTTACCACAAATATGTAGAAAAATCAAGTGATTTCGGGGTTTATCTGAAATTTCCTGTAGCATTTCTACATATAGTGTTGCAGCTTGTCCTGTAACACAAAATTCTACTGAACAACGCCGTCCCCTGTATATGCTCCATAGTCTGTGTATGCACCATTGTCTGCATATCCGTTATCTACATATCCATTGACCGCGTATCCGTTATCTGCATAACCATTATCTGTATATCCGTTATCTGCATATCCATTGTCTGCATATCCGTTATCTGCATATCCATTGTCTGCATATCCATTGTCTGCATATCCACTATCTGTATATCCGTTATCTGCATATCCGCTTTCTACCGCGGTAGTGGGTTCTGTTGATGATTTTTTCTCATTTCCCAGACCTATTGATTTTTCGTCAAAATAACTTCTCTTGGTTTCATTACATGAGCTTACATCAAGGGTTCCCTCAATAACTCCCGTATTGTTGGGGTCCAGCCTTTCTGTAATAATAACCTTAGCGGTTCTTATTTTATAATCAATATCCTCCGGCATACCAATCTTCACAAGTATTCTACCGTCATATGTAAAGTTTATATTCCGGTTATTGGAAACATCAATGGCAGAGAGTTTATTAAAATTGCATTTATCTATACTTTCCACAATTTCCTGAAGGGTTTCGGAATTTTTTTCATTGTCATATTCCACATAGGAACCGGGTGCGCTGGATTTTAGCTTGATACCCTTAATCACCGGAAGTCCCTTTTGTTTTTTATTCACATTATCAAGTATTCTTCCCTCTGTAGATACAACACAAAACTGCTTGTCCCCATACTTTACGGTGTAGCCGGGCTTACCCTCCGTAATTTTAATGGTAATTGTATCCGGCATACTAAAGGACACATCAGCCTGTTCTACATATGGAAAGGCGTTAACAATATTTTGAGAGGCTGTTTCCTTGTCTGCAAGGAAAATATTTTCCCCCAAAGCAATTCCGCTTGCGTTTATAATTTCCTCCGTTGAGTATTGTGTATCGCCTATAACCTTAAATGCCTCTGTTTTAAAGAAAACTGTGAGAGAAAGGGTTAAGCCTGCTACTAAAACAACTGCCACAATCATAACATAAGCAAGGATTTTCATTCGCAGGCGAGCCTTTCTGCTTACACCTTTCTTTTTTTTGCCCTGTGACTTTTTTATGGTCCTGCTGTCTATGTATTCCCTTTTCTCATATACACCGCTGCCCTTTACATTATTGCCGAGAAAATCGTGATGAATAATATTAGAAGATTTTTTCTTTTTCTGTGCGAAAAGGGGTTTTCTCTTTGTAACTCCTATTTCTCTTGTATCAAAAAAATCTCTCTCAAACTTTGTTTTCTTAACAGGTGCCTTTTGAACAGGTCTTGCAGACTTTTTCTTAGCCGGCTGCCTATTTTTTCTTACAGTAGGATTACCGCCCTTTACAGGTTTTTTCTTGGTCTGCCGGTTTTCCCTGACAAAGTCCACATCGTCCATAGGGGATATAAACTCTCCTTTAAAAGGTTGGGGCTTAGACATGGGACGATTTACTTTTTTCTGAATTTTGCTGGCTTTTTTGTATTCCTTTTCCCGTCTTTTTCTCTCCTCATCAGCCTTTTTTCGACGGTATTCTTCCAGCTTACTTCCCTTTTTCCTTGCCATTTAAACACCCCTTTTCCACCATATTCTGTAGTATTTACCCTCTAAACCTTGCGTATATCCGCTCCCAGGTTTGACAGAGTAACTTCCAATTCCTCATAACCTCTTTCAAGAAAATTAATTCCCTCTATCTCTGTAGTTCCTTCGGCGGAAAGTCCGGCTACCACAAGGGAAGCCCCTCCCCTTAATTCTTTAGCGCTTACCTTTGCACCAAAAAGTTTTCTTACTCCTTCTACTACTGCAACTTTACCTGCCACCTTTATATTAGCGCCAAGTCTTGTTAAATCTTCAATATGCCTGTACCGACTTTCAAAAATATTTTCCACAAAAACTGTTGTACCCATGGCAACGGAGGCAACGGACATCATTACTGCCTGCGCGTCTGTAGGAAAACCGGGATAGGGCATTGTCCTAACAGACTTAAAAGCCTTGAGCCTTTCGGGGCAGGTAATTTTCAGCCTGCCGTCCTTTATTTTAACCACACATCCTGCCTCTTCAAAAAGTGGAACAATGGCGTCAATGTGACTGCCTATAATCCCATTTAGTGTAACATCTCCTCCTGTTACAGAGGCACACGCCATAAGGGTGGACGCCACAATTCTATCCGGAATTATTGTATGTTCGGCAGGTTTGAGACTTTCCACACCATATATAATGATTGTACCCTCGCCTGCACCATAAATCTCCGCCCCGCACTTTGTGAGATATTCGCACAAATCAGTAATTTCCGGTTCTCTTGCCGCATTGGAAATAACCGTTGTCCCCTTGGCAAGCACAGCCGCCAAAATAATATTTTCCGTTGCACCCACACTTGGGAAAGGCAGCACAATTTTAGCGCCTTTCAGTTTATCCTTAACCTTGCAGGAAATACAGCCGTATCTCTCATCAATGGAAACGCCCATTTTCCTAAGCGCAGAAAGATGCAGGTCAATAGGTCTTGGACCCAGCTCACAGCCTCCGGGAAAGTACATTTTAGCCTGGCCGGTGCAGGAAATAATAGAGCCCAGAAATACTATGGAAGAACGCATTTCTGCCATTAAATTTTCCGGAATGTCACTCCTGTTCATATTAGAACTATCAACTACAATGGTGTGACCCTTCATTGAAGCGTTACACCCCAGATAGCGAAGTATCCTTATAGAAGCATTTATGTCGCTGATAGCAGGACAGGAGTGAAGTACGCTCTCTCCTCTGCAAAGCAGAGTTGCAGAAAGCACAGGCAGAGCGCTGTTTTTTGCACCCTGCACATCAAGTTCTCCCTTTAGTTTTCTTCCACCCTCAACAATCAGCTTAGCCATTCACAAACACCCTTTATAAAATAATGAAAACCACTGCTTCCATATTTTATGAAAGGATATTTTAATTGTGATTTTTACAGTGAAAGAAAATTTCCTTTATCACACTATATATTCTTTCGTTGGCGTCAACAATAGCCATCTTTCTGGCGTTATTGCTGTATTCTTCAAGAACCTCTCTGCTTGAAAGGAGCTTATCAACCTTTTCAATAAGCGCCTTAGGAGTAAGGTCCTTTTCCTCAATAATTTCTCCCGCCTTTTTGTTTACAAGAGCCATAGCATTGTGGTACTGATGATTTTCAGCCACATTTGGAGACGGTATCAGCACCGCAGGTTTACCCTGGGCCTGAATTTCCGAAATGGTAATTGCCCCCGCTCTGGAAATTACAACATCTGCCGCCGCCAGACAAGTTGCCATATTGTTAATATATTCTCTAATATCAAGATTTTCACACTTATCTATGTCCGTACCCTTTTCCTTAACAAGGTCGGGGAACCATTTGCCATACTGTCCATATGCGTGAATATGCTGATATTTTCCGTCCTTACCGCTGCGGGCAATAAGGTCTGCAAGATTTTCATTAATTTTTCTTGCCCCCAGTGAACCCCCAAAGGAAAGGACAACCGGCCTTTCGTCAAGACCCAGTTCTTTTCTTGCCTTAACTCTGTCAGCCGAAAGAATTTCCTGTCTTACAGGATTTCCTGTAACTACAAAGGGCAAACCCTTTTCAAGGTGTTTCTCTGCGTCGGGAATAGCCAGCATAACCTTTTTAGCCAGCTTTGAAAGCATCTTTGTAGTAACGCCGGGATAGGCATTCTGTTCGTGAATAATAATTGGAACGCCCATTTTTGCCGCTGTTCTCAGCACCGGTCCGCTGACATATCCGCCTGTACCAACAGCTAAATCCGGCTTAAAATCCTTAATAATTTTTTTTGAAGAAGAAGAGGCTGTAAACATTCTTTTTACAGTCTTTACGTTATGTCCGATAGCTTTTACATTCATACTTCTTCTGAAACCGCTGATAACTATTGACTGAAACTTAAAGCCTGCCTGGGGAACAAGACGCTCCTCCATTCCACCTTTGTTTCCTACAAAGAGGATTTCGGCATTTGGGCATTGATTTTTTACATAGCCTGCAATAGCAAGAGCAGGATTTATATGACCGGCTGTACCGCCGCCGGCAAAGAGAATTCTCATATTTTACACCTCTTTATGTCTTTTCAATATTTGAATGTCTTGAAATAGAAAGCACTACACCCATTTGGGCAAGAAGCATTACCAGGGAACTGCCGCCGTAAGAGAAGAAGGGCAAACTGATACCCGTGTTCGGGAGCCAGTCGGTAATAACAAGTATATTTAGTATAACCTGTATACCTATCTGGGAAGTAAGACCAATACCCAGCAGCCTTCCAAACCTGTCGCTGGAACGCAGGGAAAGTGTAATACCCCTCCATATAAGCAGTGCAAAAATAAGCAGAATTACAATAGCTCCTACCAAGCCCAATTCCTCGCATACAACAGCAAAAATAAAGTCGTTTTGGGGTTCAGGCAAATAGAGATATTTTTGTCTGGAGTTGCCGAGACCCAATCCGAAAAGTCCGCCGGAGCCTATGGCATACATACCATTACGGGTCTGCCAAGTTGTCTGCCACATCTCTTCATTGGTATACTCCAGAGCCTGACCCCAGCCGTCCATTCTCGTCATGGCGTAGGAAAGAAGTCCTGTAGCCCAGCATATCAGTCCGGCAATAACTGCAACAACAACCGCAATACCAAGCCACTTTACATTAATTCCTCCAATATACAGCATAGTAACCGTCAGCAAAAGCATAATTACAATGCCGGAGTAGTGAGGCTCCAAAAGCAACAGAAATGCAGTACTTGCAAATACTGCCGCAGCAGGTACAACGCCATACTTTATGGTATCCATTCTGTCATAGTAAATACTGCACCAATGTGCGAAGAAAAGTATAATTGCAAACTTTGAAAATTCCGACGCCTGAATACCGTAACCGCCTACTCCAATCCATCGGTGAACACCATTTTCACCGGGAAGTACCAGCACAATCAGCAGGGCAATATAGGAAAGCCCAAGAAAAATATTGGCGGCAGGGTGAAGATAGTGATAATCAATATAAGAAATACCAATCATCAACGCTACGCCGATAATGGCAAATATAAGCTGTCTTTTAAGGAAATAAAGGCTGTCATCCAGCTTGTAGTAAGCATAGGCATAGGATGCGGAGAACATCATAATAAGTCCTATAATTACAAGGGCAAGGAGAATAATAAGGAAGGGCAAATCAATACCCATACCAACATTAATAAGGGGATACCGCTTTTTTCTGCCCTTTGGAGGAGTTTTCCTACTGCTGTTCCTATTGCTGCTCGTCATAGCCTGACGCTGTCTTTCGTTTGATTTTCTTCGTAAAATTTCTGTGGACATTCCGCTCCTCCTTTCAATCTGTAAATCTATAATATTTTTCTGAAATTAAAGTCCCAAAATAACCAGAGCCGTTACAATTCCACCTACAATAGCAGTTACACAGCTGAAAACTGCAACAATTTTAACCTCGCTCCAGCCACACTTTTCAAAGTGATGATGAATAGGACTCATTTTGAAAAGTCTTTTTCCGTGGGTAAGTTTAAAGTATGTGACCTGTAAAATAACAGAGAACATTTCAACAATGTAAATAAAGGCCATTGGAATAAGGATAATCGGCATATTCATTGAGTATGCCATAGCACACACGGCTCCCCCAAGGAAAAGGGAACCTGTGTCCCCCATAAATACCTTTGCAGGGTAAAAGTTCCACAGCAAAAATCCAAGACAGCCGCCGGCAACAGCCGCTGAGAAAATTGTTGTACCTGCGCACGCCATAATGCTTGCAATAATCATATAGATAGCCGCAACAAAGAGGGTTTCCGAACCCACAAGTCCGTCTATACCGTCTGCCAGGTTAACCGCGTTTACTATTCCCACAATTACAATTACAGAAATAATGTAATAAAGAATTGCCCATGAGCCAAAGTCAACTGTACCTATAAACGGGATATATGTTTTACTGCCGTAACCAAAGAAAGCGTTAATAACTACATACGCAATAGCTATGGCAAACTGAAAACCAAGTTTCTGTTTTGCCGTAAGACCAAGATTACGCTTTTTTACTACCTTAATGTAGTCGTCAAGAAATCCTACCGCACCGTACAACACTGCCATTCCAAGGCTTACAAATACCATAAATACTTCCTTGTTAAAGGAATAGCCGGAGGGCTGATATACATTTCCCACAACATATGCGCCGATAATTGAAATTACAACTGCACAAACAATACCTATGATAAACATAATACCGCCCATAGTAGGCGTACCCTGTTTTTTCTTGTGCCAGGAGGGTCCAATATCAAGTATTGTCTGACCGTACTTCATTTTATGAAGTACAGGAATAAGAAATCTGCCGATTACTGCGGAAATTACAAATGCAAGTGCAACTGCACCGAATGACCAAATTGCCGTTGTCATTCAATCACCTCATTTTTACTTCTATTGACATAAAACTGTCTATACTACAGGATATACCTGCTGTTTATTTTAATATATAATTTAGTATATCAATAACCCTCTTTACATCTGCCTTGCCTGCAATAAGGGCGGAGGCAAAGCACAGAACAGGATATACGGTAAACTCACTTTCCCTATTCATATATACCCTACCCATATGAAAACCATAGAGGAGTTCAAAACTTTTTTTACTGTTATGGGACTGTAGATTAAGAGCCATAATATTTGCATTTCGGTCGGTCTGTGAATATGTCAGAACACTTTCCCCTGTATATGCCCTGTTTGTGCTTGGCACAGCCAGATTTTCTGTATCTGCCGACTTATGCACTTCATTGTCAAGAACCAGTACCACCTTTTCTATTTCCAAATCCGTACATAACTTCTCACACCTGTCTACCAGCCTTTTAACTGCCGTTTTGTAGGGACTTTCGCCCTTAATTATTATTTTGTCTTTTATCATTAACACTCTCTCACTCTGTGAAAAAATCAATCCGCAATAGCAGTCTGTGCCGCAAAGGTAACGGTAATAACAGTACCCTCGCTAACCATTGTACCGGCAGGCAGACTCTGTTGAGTGGCTATGGAGTCTCCGGTGCTTGAGGCACCTTTCATAGAGATGTTAAGACCGCAGGAAGATGCAACGCTGTTCACTTCATATACAGGCATATTGGAGAAGTCGGGAACCTCCACCTTTTCCTTTGCAGATTCCTTATCCGTATACAGTACAACAGTACCTCCCTTGGGAACCATTGAGCCGGTCTCCGGCATTTGACCTACAATCTTTTCGCCTGAACCCTTTACATAGGCTGCAAGACCCTCCTGTTCAAGTTTTGAAACAGCCTCGTCAGGAGTAAGTCCCACATATGTGTCTGCCACGCTGTCGATATTTTCAAGTTCTTCATCTGTATATTCTGTTTCAAGTCCAAGGTAGGGGAGAATTTCCTCCATTGCCTCTGAAAATACAGGAGCAGAAACCTGTGAACCGTAATATGAACCGCCAACAGGCGTATCAAAGAAAATGAGAAGTGCATACTTAGGGTCGTTTGCAGGGGCATAACCTACAAATGAGGCAATATAGTCCTCCTCACCGTCCTCGTTCATGTCAATTTTCTTTTCTGATGTACCGGTTTTGCCGGCTACCTTGTAGCCTGCAACATAGCCGTTCTTAGCACCGCCCTGTTCCGAGTTGCGCTCAAGAATACCGTTGAGGATTTCAGAAACCTCGCTTGAAACAACCTTTCTTTTAAAGGTAGAGTCAAAATTTTTAATAACATTACCCTTGTCGTCCTGTATCTGCTTTACGACATGGGGCTGAATAAGATTGCCTCCGTTTGCCACACAGGAAACAGCAGTTACCATCTGAATTGGGGTAATGGAGAAGTTCTGACCGAAAGAACCTACCGCAAGGTCAACTATGCCCATTGAACCGTCCTCGGAAAAGAAAATATCCTCGCTTTCACCGGGAAGGTCAATTCCCGTTGTTTCGGAAAAACCAAAGGCCTGATAGTACTGCCAGAACTTTTCTGCTCCCACCTTCGCACCAATCTGCATAAATGCAGGGTTACAGGAATTTATAACTGCCTGTTCAAAGGTCTGGGTTCCGTGACCGTTCCTTTCGTGACAGTGAATTTCGGTATCTCCTATCCTTTCCGCACCGGAACAGAAGAAAGTATCGTCAACTGTAATTACACCTTCCTCAAGGGCCATGGCAGATGTTACAATCTTAAATACGGAACCGGGATAGTAGGTATCAGAAATAGCTTTGTTTCTCCACTGTTCGGAAACAGCCTCGTTATATGCCTTTTGCTTTTTCTTCTTATCCGTTATGGAATTGATTTTCTCTTTTGCATTTTCATTGGTAAGGGTGTATGGGTCGTTAAGGTCAAAACCGTTCACCGTTGCCATTGCAATTATTTCCCCGTTATTGACATCCATCATAACGGCACAGCCTCGATTGTAAACATTAAAATCTATAATGTTCTGAGCCATATACTTTTCCAGAATAGACTGAACATTTTCATCTATGGTCATAACAATGTTATTGCCGTTTTCAGCCTCAACATTTTGCTCATAGTCAAAAGGCATATCCGTGCCATAGGAGTTTTGGGCGGAAACAAGCCGTCCGTTTTTACCTGCAAGATATTTATTGTACTCATATTCAACGCCTGCAAGACCCTGTCCGTCATCACCGGCAAAACCGATAACCGATGAGGCAAGCTCATTGTAGGGATAATATCTTTTATAATCGTCAAGAAGCTGAATTACATTGTCCAGTTCATCATATTTCTGAGAAATTTTTTCCTGGAGCTTAATAATTTTGTTTCTCTCTTTTGTTTCTATTTTTCTCTTTACGCTGACATAATATGTGTTGCCCTTTGTTTCCTCAAGAACATCACTGTACTCAAGGTCGAGTATAGAGGAAAGCTCCTTTGCAACAAATTCCCTCTGCTGGTCATTTTTAAAATATGCAGGGGCCATAACAACTCTCCATACAGAGGCACTCTGGGCAAGAATTCTGCCTGTTCTGTCATAAATGGTGCCGCGCTTAGCCGAAATTTCAGTGTCGTGGAGCTGTTGTTCAACTGCTCTTTGGCTAAGTTCTGCGCCCTTTACCACCTGCAAAAATGCAACTCTGGACAGTGCTGCTCCAAAACCAACAAACAAAATTACTACCAGCAAAATGACGGTTCTCTGATTTAATTTCTGCCTTGTTCCCTTGTTAGGTTTTGTCATTTAATCTACCCCTTTCATACTATATAAATACGGAAAAAGAGTTAAGATTATTAATCTCAACTCTTGTTACTCTCTATAATCTTATTACGCAAAACTTAAACTTATGACCATAGGGAGGTTATTGCCTCTGCAATTTTATCAATAAGACTTTTTTCCTTATCTGTAATAACCTCTGCCTTATCCCCTTGTGAAAGTTCAATAAACTCTTTCTGGCTGTTGGTTGCCTTTACCATACCCAGCTTGTTCTGGGCATAATCGTCTACAATTAATGTTGTGTACTTTGCGTCAACATTCATTTGCATTTGTGTATATGTACTCTGGCTGTTGGATAAAGTTTCCTCTGCGTCCTTAATCTTCTGGTTAAGTTCAGTGAGTCTTACCTGTCCAAATATAATAACAGCAATCACAGCCACAACAATGGAGGAAAGTGTAAATCCTGCAATCAGCTTTGCGGGATTATGTCTGCGTCTCCTAATTTGTTCAATTTTGCGTTTAGGCAATTTAACTACTTTGTTCTGCGACCTTACGGCAGACTTTTTGGGCGCATATTTTCTTGCGCTGCTGTCGTTGGCAGTATCAAACAAAGATATGTCATATGCATTGTTATCACTTATAAATGCCATTCCTGTCTTCACCTTAACTATCATCTATTTAAGCATACTCTCCTGTATGCCGTCACAAAGTCCCGATTATTCGTAAATACCATATATATAAACCTTAACCGTTTTGTAATACTACGGATAGTGGTTTTGTTACAATGATTACATTACTGATATATTTTACTACATATATGAGTATTTGTCTATAGAAATAATACAAAACTGTCACTTTACCTAAAATTTTTCGCAAATTCTTAGCTTTGCGCTCCTACTTCTTGGGTTAATTTCTAATTCAGAAATTTCAGCCTCTATAGGTCTACGGTTTATAAGCCTTGCCTTTGGTGAATTTCCACAAATGCATACAGGAAAGTCCTTTGGACAGGTACAGCCCTGACACCATGAGGCCATTTTCTTTTTTACAATTCTGTCCTCTAAGGAATGGAATGTAATAACCGCAAGCCTGCCGCCCTTTGAGAGGAGCTCAAAAGCGTTATCCAAACCCTTTTCCAGTTGTTCAAGTTCGCCGTTTACCTGAATTCTAAGAGCCTGAAAAGTTTTTCTGGCAGGATGACCCTCTCTCCTTACCTTTTGAGGAACGCTGTTTTTAATTATTTCCGCAAGCTGGAGGGTTGTTTCTATGTTTTTTTCCTGTCTTGCCTTAACAATGCCCTTTGCAATAGAGGGAGCGTTTTTATCCTCGCCGTATTTGTATATTATGTCCCTTAACTCCTCATAGCTAAGGGTATTTACCAAATCTCCTGCGGAAGTACCGCTCTTGCTCATACGCATATCAAGGGGTGCGTCTTTGTGAAAACTAAAGCCTCTTTCCTCTGTATCAAGCTGATAACTGCTGACTCCAATATCCAGAAGTACACCGTCAACCTGATATACGCCCCGCTCATTAAGGAGAGTCTTAATATCCCCGAAACAACCGTTTATAATTATGGAGTTGGGCTCATTCTTAAATCTTTCGCTAATTGTTCGTATTGCGTCCGGGTCCCTGTCAATAGAGAAGAGCTTTCCGTACTTTAGCCTTTTTAGTATTTCTGCCGAATGTCCGCCGCCACCTGCAGTACCGTCAACATAAATACCGTTTTCTTTAATATCCAAACCGTCAATGCACTGGTTAAGCATTACGGAAATATGATTAAATTCCATTTTTATCAGAACCGCAAAAGTTCAAGGGCGTCACCAATAAACTCCTTCTTCTGGATAGCCATAAACTCGTCAAATTTATCTTTATTCCAAACTTCAATTCTTGTATCCATACCTACAACAACAGCTTCTCCCTCAATGGCGCTGTCCTCACGGAGTTTCTGAGGAATTTGGATTCTGCCGGCAGAATTGGGACTTACAAGTGTTGCCGCAGAAAGGAGCAGATACTGTAAGGCAAGTGCTTTGTTGGCAGGGAGCTGCCTTATTTGCTCCCTAAGTTTGGAAAATTCATCTACAGACATAATCTGAATATTGTCAGAAAAACCGCTTGTAATATAAAATTCTTCCCCAAGCTCTTCTCTGAATTTCTGTGGCAGGATAATTCTGCCCTTAGTATCAACTGAATGTACCGACATACCTGAGAACATATTAACCTGTCACCTCCAAATTAAATCTAAATCCACGCTATATGCAAGGTAAACCTACACTAAATGTCACAAAATGACACATAACGCCACCTATACTCAGTATTATATACTAAAAGACAGAATAATGCAAGGATTTTGTAATATTTTTTTAGTTTTTTATTAATAATTTATTAATATACAAAATCTTGTATAAACTATAGTAATAAAGTCAAAAAACCGCTACATATAGAAATTCTATATGTAGCGGTTCTATAGTATATTTAAGTTTTCTAAAACGGCCCAATAAGATTATCCTCTTTTGGACGCCTTAATATCCTGACGGGTTTTTCTAATCTCATTAGTCATAGCTGTAAGAGTTTCATCGGTTCTCTTCATAATATCTTCAACATAGTCATTAGCCACATGCTTTATGTCATTTGCCTTTTTCTTGGCATCTGTAAGAATTTCATTGGCCTGTGCCTCGGCGGTTCTTGTAATTTCATGCTCGTCAACAAGGGCTTTTTTCTTTTCTTCTCCTCTGCGAACAATACTTTCAGCCTGCTTTTTTGCCTCGGCAAGGATTTGGTTCCTATCTGCAACAATTCCCTTTGCCTGACTGAATTCTGACGGAAACGC
The DNA here is from genome assembly GCA_947632335.1 of uncultured Clostridia bacterium. Taxonomy (GTDB): domain Bacteria; phylum Bacillota; class Clostridia; order Oscillospirales; family Acutalibacteraceae; genus Ruminococcoides. Next base: position 61,067 of record CANROX010000005.1, on the reverse strand, counting down.
CTCTTTAAGCTCATCAAGAATATCAAGGACTGTTTCTGTATCAATAACAGCCTTGCCTCCGGTTAGGGGCAAAACCTTTGCCTCGTTCATCATATCCTCTAATTCGTTAATTAAATCATCCACTCTCATCTTAGCTAACTCCTTTTAATCTGTTATAAATTTTGTCATAAAGACACGCCGGAACAAAATCACTTATATCTCCCCCAAAGGAGGCAACCTGCTTAACCATACTTGAACTCAAATACATATACTGAGAATTAGCGGTTAAAAAAATAGTTTCCAGCTCCGGATTGAGTTTTTTGTTTGTCAGCGCCATTTGAAATTCATACTCAAAGTCCGACACCGCCCGTAAACCCTTAACGACTGCAACTGCATTCTTTTCCTTTGCATAATCTGCAAGAAGGCCGTCAAAGGAAACAATCTCAATGTTTTTAATTCCCTTTGTTGCCTCACTAAGCAGGCCAATCCTCTCGTTAATATCAAAGCTCGGCCGCTTGTTGGGATTTATCAGAACAGCAACAATAACCTTATCAAACATTTTTGATGCTCTTCCGATAATATCAATATGACCAAGGGTTACCGGGTCAAAGCTACCGGGACAAATTGCAATTTTACCCATTTCTATTTCCTCCGGCAGTTTTTCTGCTCAATCCTTATCCTTGTAACAAAAACTACTCACTATTATTTTACCATAGCGATACTGTCTGTCAAGATAAAATTTGCCACAATTTTTAAATATTTTTTCGTCAGAGGGGTGTTCACACAAAATTGTGCCTGTATTTTTCATATTTTCACACACCTGAGGAAACACCTCCTCCAGCAGACCTTGTCTGTAAGGCGGGTCGAGAAAAGCAATATCAAAGGGTTCTCTGTTAATTTTCAAAAAACTGATTGCAGGGGAGGAAACAACTCTGGACTTACTCTCAAATCCGCATTTTTTAATATTTTCACTGATAACCTGCAACGCTTTTTTACTGCTGTCTACAAAAACAGCCTCCTTTGCCCCTCTTGAAACAGCCTCGATACCCATTTGTCCGCTTCCCGCAAACAAATCCAAAAAGCGTCTGCCCTCTATATTAAACTGAAGTGCTGAAAAAATACCCTCTTTCACCCTGTCTGTGGTGGGGCGTACATCGTTGCCCTCAAGGGTTTTCAGCCTTTTGCCTTTTGCAATACCCGTAATAACTCTCATACAATATCACCACCGACTATATTATCATAAATACCCCTAAAATACAATGTTTCTTTTTACCCCAATTATTTCTCATCACTATGGAAATAATCATACACATTCTGTGCCGATACCTTATTCATCTTAGGGGCAGATAAAAGCTCCTCATAGTCCGCCAGGCTAATATTCTTAATGGTTCTGAAATATTTTAAAAGCGCCTTTGCCCTTTCAGAGCCAATGCCGGGAATATCCGTAAGGGAGCTTTTAAACACATTCATATTTCTCCTTTTCTTTTGATAGCCAATAGCAAACCTGTGTACCTCGTCCTGAATTTTACTGATAAAGGTAAAAACTCTTCTCTTTCTGCTGATTGCAATTTCTCCCTTACTTGATACTATTGCCCTTGTTCTGTGGCTGTCGTCCTTTACCATTCCGAAAAGGGGAATATCCATGTTGTGCTTTTTGAGAATTGGAAGAACAGCGCTAACCTGTCCCTTACCGCCGTCAAGAAGGATTAAATCCGGCTTTCTGCCAAAGCCTGTTTCATCTTCTGCATTTTCATATTCCGTAAGACGCCTGTCAATAACCTCTGCCATGGAGGCATAGTCATCCTGACCCTGAAATCCCTTTATTTTAAACTTTTTATATGCACTTTTGTTCTTCTTGCCCTTTTCGTACACAACCATTCCGCAGACATTTTCCGTACCGCTTAGATTACTGTTGTCGTATGCCTCAATATATTCCGGAACCTTTTCAAGTCCCAATATATCACGAAGCTCCTCCAGAACTGCGTATTCTCCTGTTGTACTTCCCTTTGTCTGAGCAAGGCGTTCAATGGCATTCTTTCTGCACATTTCCACAAGGTCCTTTTGAACTCCACGCTGCGGTATAAGTATATGCACCCTTGAACCCCGTTTTTTTTGTAGGAATTTTTCAAGGAGTTTGTAATCCTCCGGTTCTCTGTCAAGGGTCAGTTGTTTTGGAATATCGTGCCGTATGCTGTAGTATCCGGTGATAAACTCCGTCAAAATCTCCTGTTCATCTCCGTTACTGACCATAAAATGCTCTCTGTCAAAAAGCCTTCCCTCCTTAAAGCGAAAAACTTCAAATACCCCTTTTTCACCGTCTGTGGCATAGGCAATAACATCCTGTTCCTCAACTCTTATGTCAACAACCTTTTGTCTGTCGTTCATTTTCTTTACGGCGTCTATTCTGTCACGGATTTTTGCCGCCCGTTCAAACTCAAGATTTTCGGAGGCTCTGTTCATTTCCTTTGTCATTTCGGTAATTGAGGAGGAGGCTCCCCCTTTTAAAAAGTCAAGGGCGGACTGAATATGCTCATCATATTCTTCCAGTGTCATTTTGCCGGTGCAGGGAGCACAGCACTGCTTAATATGATAGTTAAGGCAGGGTCTTCCCTTTCCGAAATCCTGAGGAAATCTTCTGTTGCAGGTAGGGAGCTGAAAAATCTTTATTGCCTCGTCAACTGCATTTTTTACATAATACGAACTTTTATAGGGACCGATATATGTTGCGTTCTTATCGTCCTGCTGAAGGGAATATGATATTTTTTTCCACCTGCCACCGCTTATTTTGATGTAGCTGTAACCCTTATCATCTTTAAGAAGAATATTATACTTTGGCGTATGCTGTTTAATAAGAGAACACTCAAGAATAAGAGCCTCAAATTCACTATCGGTAATAATATAGTCGAAATCGTCTACATTGCTTACCATTTGCCGTACTTTTTCCATATGATTATTTTGAGAACCAAAGTACTGACTCACTCTGTTTTTAAGAGCCTTAGCCTTTCCGATATAGATAATATTATGTTCTTTGTCTTTCATAATGTATACACCGGGAAGTTTTGGCAGAGCCATGGCTTTTTTCCGCAGTTCCTTTATATTCACAACATCACCCCGCTTTAATATGTTTTGATTTTTCCACCGTTATATAAAAAAATAAGGGCGGTAAAAACCGCCCTCTATTGCGTTAAAATTAAAGACCTGTAAAACCGGACTCTATAAGGGCAACAATACCCTCTGTTGCATTCTTTTCGTCTGTACCGTCAGCAATAATCTTAATAGTTGTTCCGCCAACAACACCAAGGGAGAGAACGCCGAGAAGACTTTTACCGCTAACTCTTCTTTCATCCTTTTCTACCCAAACAGTCGACTTATATTCATTAGCCTTCTGAATAAAGAAAGTTGCAGGTCTTCCCCTAAGTCCTGCTTTATTTTGAACTACTACTTCCTTAACATACATTACCGAAATCCCTCTCTTGTCTTTCATTTTACACTTATTAGCAAACATAAAATCTGCTGTTAATTTTTTTAGGTTCAAAAGTATTATAACCTCTTAAAAGTCGCAAATCAACCTTATTTTTAAAATTCGTACCCATACACATTCCAAGGTAAAATAAAAATCCGTTTCTTGTGCAATCCGACGAAAAGTTGTTAAAGATTTTGTACTTACATTACAAGTTATTTGCCACAAGATGCTAATCTGCGTCATTTTCGGCTCTGTTTTGTGCATATTTCTCAATAAACTTCTTATCCTCGTCAGAAAGTTTTTTCTGCTCCAGCATATCGGGACGCTTTTCATATGTATTAATAAGCGAATGTTCATATCTCCATTTATCCACATTTGCGTGGTGACCGCTCATAAGCACCTTAGGAACCTCCATATTGTGCCATACCTGGGGCTTTGTATACTGAGGATATTCCAAAAGACCGTTATAGTGGCTTTCCTCTGTAAAACATAAATCGTCGGAAAGCACACCCTTTGCCATTCTGGAAAGTGCGTCTACAAATACCATGGCAGGCAATTCCCCGCCTGTCAGCACATAGTCCCCAATAGAGATTTCCTCATCTACATATTGGTCCAAAACCCTCTGGTCAACACCCTCATAATGACCGCAAAGCACACAAATATTTTCATAGTTTGACAGCTCTATAAGTCTTTGCTGATTAAGGGTTTTCCCTTGAGGCGACATATATACAAAATGCGGTCTTGCACCTGTTTCCCTGCAAATATTTTCAAAGCAAAGGGCAATAGGCTCGCATTTCATTACCATTCCCATACCTCCGCCGTATGGAGTATCGTCAACCCTTTTGTGCTTGTCAAAGGCAAAATCCCTTAGCTGATGGGTATTTATTTCCAGTACGCCTTTTTTCTGTGCCCTGCCCAGTATGCTTTCTCCCAGTACCGTATTGCACATTTCGGGAAAAAGGGTAATAATATCAATCCTCATCAAATAACCCTTTCATTGGCTCAATAAGAATATATTCCTCATCAACATTAATTTCCTTTACAATATCATCAATCTTTGGAATAAGCACTGTTTTGCCGTTTTTGTCTTTAATTTCATAGACATCATTTGCCCCTGTGTGAAACACATCGGTTACTTTTCCGTAAAGGGTGTTATCCTTAATATTGCGAACCTGACATCCGATAATATCCTGAACAAAGTGAACATCATCAGGAAGAGGGCAGTCCTTTCTGTTCATATATATCACTTTGCCAATAAGGGGAATAACATCGTCAATGTTGTCCTTTCCCTTTATTTTCATAAGGGCAATATTTTTGTGGGGACGGCTTTTTACATTAATTTCTTCCCTGCCCATACTGTCAAAGTACAGCTTTTTAAAACAGGAAAAAAATTCTCCGCTGTCACACCAAAGCTCGACCCTAAGCTCACCGTTTAGTCCGTGAGTACCCACAATTTTTCCAATTTCAAGATACTGTTTTTTCATAATAATTCTCCTGCATAACAGAATTTTATTAATAATCTCTGAACATTTTAGCACAAAAAGTAAACTTATTCAATATTCTCTTGAATTTATAATATATTTTAGGTATAATTGGGAGTGTATAATTATAATTAAAAGAAAAGGATTTTTGATTTATGAGCAAAACGAAAGAAACCAAAACTACCGAAATAAAAATTGCTCCAAATCTGAAGAAAATGAACCTTGTAGAAAAGATATGCTCCTATGGAGTAACTATTCTATCCTTTATTATCTTCGGATACATAGCAATAATGACCTTTCTTGAGACCAGTACCATTGATTCCGCCAACTTTTTAGGTGAGCACATCCTTTACGAAAAGGACGACCTTGCTATGAATTTCTTTCTTGTGGGAGCGTTTTTCCTTGTTATGTTCGGACTTAGAAAGTTCTCCAATGTATTTCTCAAGGTTAATGAACTTTTCCTCATTGGCGGACTTGCTGTTTATACCGTAACTCTGGGCTTTATTTGGATATTTATGACCCAGTGTATCCCTGCTACTGATTCCGGAACGGTATACGAAACTGCTGTGGCAGTAACAAAGGGAGATTTCACAAGCTTTCAAACCAGCAACAGCGATTTTTATCAAAATGTAAGCTACTATCAGCTTTATCCTTTCCAGCTGGGTTATGTATGGCTCAGCGAAATTATTTACACAATCTTCGGCGGAGAAACCGCTATGCCCATGCAGGTGGTAAATGTACTTGCCCTTGCCTCTCTTTATGTATGCCTGTTACTTTTGAGCAAAATGCTGTTTAAAAAGAAATCCGTAATGTTTATTACAACCTTTATGCTTGCCGGATGTATTCAGCCAATTTTCTTTACAGCCTTTACATACGGTAACATTTTAGGCTTAGCATTTGCATTATGGTCAATTTATTTTGTTGTAAAGTTTATGCAGGGAAAGGAAAACAAGGCTGTCCTCTTCCTTATACCTGCCGTTTTGCTTATTACACTTTCCGTTATTGCAAAGTACAACAATATGATTTGGCTTGTTTCCATAGCAATCGGTATGATAATATACACAATCAGGGAGAAAAAGTGGATACACCTTGCCTCCACCGCACTTATAGTTGCTATTGCAGTAGGCGGATTTAATTTGGTAATAATCAGTTACGAAAGCAGGAGCGGTGTTGACCTTGGCAACGGCGTAAGCCAGACCCTTTACTTTAGAGATGGCATAAGCGAATCCGATATGGCTCCCGGCTGGTATAACGACAGGGGAAAATCCGATTATATCCAATCAAACTGTGACGGCGAAAATGCCGATAAAACTGCAAGAGCAGATATTGCAGAAAGACTTGATAAATTTAAAAATGACCCTGCCTACAGAAATAAGTTTTTTAAAGAAAAAATCCTATCCCAGTGGAACGAACCCTCATATGAAAGTCTTTGGGTCAGCCAGGTAAAGGGCCACTACTTCGGAGATGTTAAGGAAGATACTTTACTAAACAGTGTTTACAACGGAAACTGGAACAAATTCTTCTATGACTACTTTGACTTTTTCGTAATGATTACCTTTATACTTTTTGCAGTGGGTATGGTATCGCTGATAAAGAGAAAATGCACTGCGGAAACAATTATACTTCTTACAGGACTTATAGGCGGTTTCCTATATCACCTTCTCTTTGAGGGAAAAAGCCAATATATTGTTACCTACTTTATTATTGTTGTGTTCTTTGCCTCCTATGGACTTTATACAGTTCTCAGACCAAGGGACTTTAGTTATGACGAAAAGGATAAAAAGAAAGTCAGCTCATATATACACAAGGCTATTTCAAAGGTTGAAAGTCTTACAAGATAAATATACAAAATCCCTCCTTTGCGGAGGGATTTATTTTTTTGCAAAAAAATATCCCCCATAACGGGGGTATTTTTCCTATTAAGAATTAGTCTATTTCAACTGAAATTCTCTCGTTGCTGCGGATAGCAGCTGAGCGTGCTATTGTGCGGATAGCCTTTGCAATTCTACCCTGCTTACCGATAATTCTGCCCATATCGTTTTCTGCAACATGGATATGATATACGGTAACGCCCTCTGCGTCTGCCTCGTCCTGAGTAACAGAAACCATTTCCGGCTCCTCAACAAGACCTTTAGCAATAGTTGTAAGTAATTCCTTCATTAGAGAACACCCTCCTTCTTCAGTAATGCTTTAACTGTATCTGTTGGCTGAGCACCCTTTGAAATCCATTCCTTAACAGCCTCTGCGTCAACAGTTACTGTTGACGGCTCTGTAAGCGGGTTATATGTGCCAACCTCCTGGATAAAACGACCGTCTCTTGGATATCTTGAATCTGCAACTACAATTCTGTAGAAAGGAGATTTCTTAGCACCCATTCTTCTCAATCTAATTTTAACCATTATCTTTTCACCTCCAAAGATTTTTATATATATCACCATTTAAAAATGGATTAATATAACTAAGTTCTAAAACGGAAAGCCTCCGCCGCTGGTAAAGTCGCCGTAGTCCGCCATATTAGGCATACCCCTCATAAGAGCTTTTCTCTTGCCCTTTTTTCCCTTGCCGGTAAACTGTTTCATCATCTTCTGCATTTGATCCAGTTGTTTAAGAAGTCTGTTGACTTCTTCAACCTTTCTTCCCGAACCTGCTGCAATTCTCTTTTTACGGCTGGCATTTATAAGGCTGGGCTTAGACCTTTCTTCAGGCGTCATAGACAGTATAATTGCCTGACACCAGTCTATTTGTCGGTCGTTTACATCTGCATTTTCAAGCTGTTTTCCAAGTCCCGGAATTTTGCCCAGAATACCCTTTAACGGACCCATTTTCTTTATCTGCTCAAACTGTTGGAGTAAATCGTTAAAGTCCATTTTGTTTTCAAGCATCTTCTTGGCAACAGCCTCTGCCTGCTTTTCGTCAATTTTTGCTTCAACATCTTCAATAAGTGTAAGCACATCTCCCATACCAAGGATTCTGCCTGCCATTCTGTCGGGGTGGAAAACTTCCAAATCCTCCAGCTTTTCGCCTGTACCGGAGAATTTAATCGGTTTACCTGTAACCTCCTTAACAGAAAGGGCTGCGCCGCCCCTTGTGTCACCGTCCAGCTTTGTAAGTATAACGCCGGAGATTTCAAGCAGTTCATTAAAGGATTTTGCCACATTAACTGCGTCCTGTCCTGTCATTGAGTCAATAACAAGGAGGATTTCGTCAGGAGTAACCGCCTTTTGAATTTCTTTCAGCTCGCCCATAAGTTCTTCGTCAATGTGAAGTCTGCCTGCCGTATCCAGGATAACCACATCGTTGCCGTAATCCTTTGCGTGTTTAACGGCTTCCTTTGCAATCTTAACCGGGTCGGTCTTTCCCATTTCAAAAACAGGTGCTCCTGCCTTTTCCCCTACAACTTTAAGCTGGTCAATAGCCGCCGGCCTGTAAATATCGCAGGCAACAAGCAGGGGACGCCTGCCCTGTTTCTTTAACATAAGGGCAAGTTTTGCACTGTGGGTTGTTTTACCGCTGCCCTGCAAACCGCACATCATAATAACTGTAGGCGGTTTGGAGGCAAACTTTATCCTTTCATTCTCACCGCCCATAAGGGCTGTAAGCTCTTCATTAACAATTTTAATAACCATTTGAGCAGGAGTAAGGCTTTCCATAACATCCTGACCTACTGCCCTTTCGGTAACCTTGTTGGTAAAACTTTTTGCAACCTTGTAGTTTACATCAGCCTCAAGGAGAGCAAGCCTTACTTCTCGCATAGCTTCCCTAACATCATTTTCGGACAGCTTGCCTTTTCCTCTAAGTTTTCTAAAAGCGTTGCTCAGCTTTTCCGAAAGTCCTTCAAATGCCATTTGGTTACCTCCTATTCTTCTTCAATCATTTTATCAACCAGCAGGGTCATTTCCGAAATTTTTTCATCAATTTTCCCTAACTGCACATTACTATCTATAAGCGTCTTTGTTTCCGAAAGCTTTTGTCTTAGTTTTTCAAGACCCCGATTAGTTTCAACAAATCTTTTATACAGACCTAACTTTTCTTCATAGGTGTAGAGCGTTCCCTCTGCCCTCTTAATTAAATCCCTTACGCCCTGTCTGGTTATCCCCATATCAAGGGCAATCTCGGAAAGGGAAAGGTCATTGTTGTAGTACATCTCCGTTGCCGTCTTTGCTTTCTCTTTAAGAAGCTCTCCGTAAAAGTCAAGGAGAAGTGACAGCTCCATATTTTTTTCCATAGCTTTCAGCCTCTCGGTGTAAAGTTTTTATCTTTACAGCACCGATATTATACTATATGCTCCCCACAATGTCAATAATATTGTAAAAATTTTTTTAAATTTACAGGGTTATAAAGTAAAATTTTCAGTATTTTATTGTAAAGTGACCATAATAAAGATATGTAATGTCATCAAATTTACCAAAAATTAAAAAAAGTCAAATTTTTAGTGAAACCCACTAAAAAATATGTTATAATTTTGTAGTACAAAACAATTGGGGGATTATTTTGGAACAAATAATCAGTATAGATAGAATGGAACACGCTGTTGCTCTCTTCGGAAGTTTTGATGAAAACATTAAAATGATTGAAAATGAGTACGGCGTTCATGTAATAGGACGGGACAGCGAGCTTAAAATCAGCGGTGAGGCTGAAAATGTAAGCAAGGCGGTTAAAGTAATTGACAATCTTCTGGGCTTTATTAACAAGGGTGAAAATCTTAGTGAGCAAAACATACGCTACTGTATGAGCCTTGTCAATGAGGGAAGCGAAGAAAAAATACAGGAGCTTTCCACAGACTGCATCTGCATTACAAGTAAGGGCAAACCTGTAAAACCTAAAACCTTGGGGCAAAAACGGTACTGCAAATGTATAGCGGAAAACACCATTACCATCGGTGTAGGCCCCGCCGGCACAGGCAAAACATACCTTGCCGTGGCTATGGCGGTAACGGCTTTCAGGGCAAAACAGGTAAACAGAATTATCCTTACAAGACCTGCCGTTGAAGCCGGTGAAAAGCTGGGTTTTCTTCCGGGGGATTTGCAAAGCAAGGTTGACCCGTATTTAAGACCCCTTTACGACGCCCTGTTTGATATGCTTGGGGCGGAAACCTACCACAGGTATGTGGAGCGAGGCAACATAGAGGTTGCCCCTCTGGCCTATATGAGGGGAAGAACTCTTGACGACAGTTTTATAATTCTTGACGAGGCACAAAATACCACAAGGGAACAGATGAAAATGTTCCTCACCCGTCTTGGCTTTAACTCAAAAATGGTTATCACAGGTGATATTACCCAGATTGACCTGCCCGGAGGAGCCAAAAGCGGACTTGTAGATTGTATCAAGGTTCTAAAGGATATAAAAGACATAAAAAGCATTACATTCAGCGAAAAAGATGTCGTAAGACATCATCTTGTCCAAGACATTATTAAGGCATACGCCAAAACCGGGGAGCGAAGAAAAAATGACAGAAAATAAAATCAGAGTAATCATAACAAACAAACAGAAAGCCGTTAAAATTCCAACAGGACTTCGTATGCTGGTGAGAAGAACCTGCAACGCAGTTCTAAGGCTTGAGAATTTTCAAGGCTCGGCGGAAATCAGCGTAACATTCGTTGACAACGCCGGCATTAAGGAACTTAATTCCCAATACAGAGATAAGGATACGGCAACAGATGTACTTTCATTTCCTATGGGAGAAAACGGTGTTTGGGATAAAAATCCGGAAACAGGCGCTTTTATTCTTGGAGATGTTGTGATTTCAATGGAAAAGGCTGTTGAACAGGCAGATATTTACGGTCACTCCCTGCAAAGGGAAGTTGGCTACCTTACAGCCCACAGTGTACTTCATCTTCTTGGATACGACCATATGGAACCCCTTGAAAGAGTACATATGAGGGAGAAAGAGGAACTTGTTATGGAACAGCTCGGACTTCCGGCAAGTATCAGCTATATTCCGGAGAACTAATAATTTTTAAATCCTCTCTGCCATTGGGACAACAAAACCCAATGGCATTTTTATTAACATATCTTGCCTTTGGACAGGCTTTACATTATAATAGTAGAAGATTTAGGAGAATGATTTAGGAGAAAAATATGAATAGTAAAGATAAATCTGCTTTTATTGCAATTATCGGCAGGCCGAATGTGGGCAAAAGCTCAATTCTTAATAAACTTTTGGGACAAAAGGTTGCCATTGTCTCCTCAAAACCACAGACCACCAGAACGAGAATTATGGGTGTGCTTACAGAGGGTACTGACCAGCTTGTATTTCTTGATACACCGGGTATGCACAAGCCAAAAAACTCACTTGGCGACTATATGATTAAATCAATTAACGAAAGTGTAGCAGGGGTGGACGCCTGTCTTTTAGTTACAGAGGCAGGGCAAAAAATAAGGGAAAACGAGCTTATGCTTATAGAAAAGGTTAAAAAAATGGGACTGCCCTGCGTCCTTGCAATTAATAAAACTGACACGGTAAATAACAAGGAAGTTATACTACAGCAGATTATAGAGTACTCCTCCCTGTATGATTTCAGCGCTGTTGTGCCGGTTTCGGCACAGACAGGCAGTAAGCTACAGGAATTAAAAGAGGAGCTTAAACATTTCACACAGGAGGGAGGACATTTCTTCCCCGACGATACACTTACCGACCAGCCGGAAAAAATCCTTGCCGGTGAAATGATAAGGGAAAAAATTCTGCGCCTTACTCAAAAGGAAATTCCCCATGGCACAGCGGTTGTCATTGAAAAAATGAAAATGCGAGACGACAAAAATCTTATGGATATTGACGCCACAATTTACTGCGAAAAGGAAAGTCACAAGGGTATACTCATTGGCAAAAAGGGAGAAATGCTAAAAAAAATATCCACCTACAGCAGACAGGATATGGAAAATTTCTTTGACTGTAAAATTAACCTTAAAACCTGGGTTAAGGTTAAGGAGGACTGGAGAAATAAAGAAAACCTTGTTCGGAGCTTTGGCTTTGACAGCAACGATTTCCAGTAAACACAGCCACAATTTACTAACTATAATAAAGTATCACCGTAAAATACTATTAAGGGTGATATTTATGAATGAAACAGACGCCTGGAATTATTTTTTACAATCAGGCAGAGTAAATGACTACCTGACTTATCTTTCTGTTCAGAAGGCTAAGGACGCAGGCAAGGAGCTTGAAGAAATAGATGAAAACTCTGACGCAGGGGATAATACTGAAAGAACAGAATATAGGTGAGCGTGACAAGCTGATTACTGCCCTCACACAGGAAAAAGGACTTGTTAAGGGCTTTGCCAAAGGAGCAAAGAATATTAAAAGTCAGAACTGTGCAGGCACACAGCTTTTCACTTATTCCCGACTTTGCCTTATAGACAGCAGAAGTCGGGATACATATACCATAACCGAGGCAAAGTCCCTGGAAATGTTCTACGGACTTCGGAAAAATGTTGAGGCTATGTGCCTTGCCCAATATTTTTCCGAGCTTATTCTAAATCTTCTTATGGAGGGGGAAAAAAATCAGGACGCACTATCCCTCTTACTTAATTCCCTATACCTCCTTTCCACAGGAAAACGCACTCCAAGGCTTGTAAAACCCTGCTTTGAAATGCGCCTGCTTTCCATATGCGGATATATGCCTGACCTTACAATGTGCATTGAGTGCGGCGAATATAACCGGGAGGGCTTTTACTTTATACCCCAAAACGGCACTCTCCATTGTATAAACTGCACAAGTCAGGAAAGTCTGCCCTTTTCAGTAAAAATGACCCTGGGAGTCACAACCGCCCTAAGGCATATTATTTATGCCGATGACAAAAGGCTGTTTAATTTTTCCCTTAACGATGAGGGACTTGATACCCTAAACAGAGCGACGGAAAAATATGTTTCGGCACAGACAGATAAAAATTACAAAACCTTGGATTTCTACAAGGCTATAATAGGACAGTAATATGAACAAACATTTTAAAGCATTGGAATATGATAAAATACTGGAGCTTTTAAGCTCCCTGTGTACCTTTCAGGACGCAAAAGAGCAGGCAAGGGAAATAAGACCGGTATTTGCAAAAGACCAGGCAGAAAGGCTTATGAGAGAAACAGACGACGCCTTTTGCCTTATCGGAAAATTTGGTACACCCAGCTTTGGCTCTATAAAAAATATTAACTCCTCCCTTAGGCGGGCACAGGCAGGGGCAGGACTTACACCTTTGGAGCTTTTGCGTACAGCAGAGGTATTGCGTGTTATACGCTCCCTAAAACAGTGGAGAAACAATAGTGACGACAGAAAATCCTCACTTGACAGATACTTTAACACTCTTGTGCCAAATAAATATTTGGAGGAAAAAATCACCTCTGCAATTATTGCAGAGGACGAAATATCCGACAAGGCAAGCCCTGCATTATCTGACATCAGAAGAAAAATCCGCACAGCCTCTTCAAAGGCAAGAGAGGTTCTTGACAAGATTGTAAAAAGCTCCACATTTTCAAAATATCTTCAGGATAAGGTTGTTACACAGCGTGACGGCAGATTTGTTGTTCCTGTTAAATCAGAATGCAGAGGAAACATACCCGGCCTTGTTCACGATACCTCCTCCAGCGGACAGACCGTTTTTATTGAACCTATGGGGGTTGTCCAGGCAAACAACGATATAAGAATACTCCGAAATAAGGAAAGAGATGAAATTGACAGAATACTTTTGGAACTTTCCTCAATGGCAGGGGACTGTGCAGATGTAATAATGGGCTGTTACCAAAATCTTATTGACCTGAATATAATTTTTGCAAAGGGCAACCTTGCCTACAAAATGAAAGCAACCACACCCATTATTAACGATGACGGCATTATTAATCTTAGAAAGGCAAGACATCCCCTTATAGATAAGGACAAGGTTGTACCTGTTGATATAACCCTGGGCAGGGATTTCTCAACCCTTGTTATTACCGGTCCCAATACCGGCGGTAAAACAGTTTCTCTAAAAACTACAGGACTTCTCACGCTTATGGCTATGTCCGGTATGATGATACCCTGCTTAGACCAAAGCCAGGTTTCCGTATTCAAAAAAATCCTTGTTGACATTGGGGACGAACAGAGTATTGAGCAGAGCCTTTCAACTTTCTCCGCCCATATGACGAACATAATCGAAATTGTAAAACAGGCCTCAAGATTTTCCCTTGTACTTATTGACGAGCTGGGTGCAGGAACCGACCCTGTTGAGGGTGCGGCGCTGGCTGTGGCAATTCTTCAAAAGCTGAAATCAAAGGGGGCAAAAATCCAGTGCACAACCCACTATGCTGAATTAAAGGAATTTGCCCTTACCACCGACGGTGTGGAAAACGGCTCCTGTGAATTTGATGTGCAAACTCTCCGTCCGACATATAAACTTCTCATTGGTATCCCCGGCAAAAGCAACGCCTTTGCAATCAGCAAAAGACTGGGACTTAGTGATGATATTATTTCTGACGCACAAAGCCTCATCAGTACGGAAAGCAGACGCTTTGAAGATACAATAGAACAGCTTGAAGAACAAAGACAGGTTCTTGAAAGACGCCTTAAAGAGGCAAACGACACCAAGGCATATGCAGGCAGACAGAGGGAAAAAGCAAACTCCATTATTGAAGAGGCAAAGGCACAGGCCGAAAGGGAAATCCTAAAGGCGCGGGAAGAAGCTGAACAAATCAGCAGGAAAACAAAAGCCCAGGCACAGAGTATTCTCGACAGGCTTGAAAACCTTGAAAAACAGCAGAAAATGGAGGCTGAGGACAAGGCAAAGCTGAGAAAGAGTATTCAGAAAATGGAAAACCTTGCGGACCCTGTAAGAGAGAAAAGTACGGAAAAGTATGTTCCTCCAAGACCCTTTAGAGTGGGCGACAGCGTACTTATCTTTGACATTGATAAAAATGGAGAAATTCTAAGTATTAACGAAAAAGAGGGAACAGCACAGGTACAGGCAGGTATAATTAAAACACGGGTCAAACTGTCAAATCTTCGTCTTAACAAGGAAAAGCCAAAGACAACTCTGAATAATCAAAGGCGAAGAACTGTACCCGGCAAAATGGAAAGGCCGGCATCAACGGAAATTGATGTGAGAGGGGAAACTGCCATTGACGCAATTATGGCAGTTGACTCCGCTATTGACTCCGCCCTCCTTATGAATTTAAATGTACTCACAATTATTCACGGCAAGGGTACCGGGGTGCTCCGAACGGAAATTCAAAAATATCTTAAAACTCATAAAAATGTAAAATCCTTTCGGCTGGGTTCCTACGGCGAAGGGGACGCAGGGGTTACAATATGTGAATTAAAATAATTTAGGGCATACCAAAAGGTATGCCCCTATCTTATGCTATTAAATTTACGCCTGCACTGTACTTGCACGGTTGACTGGAAGTGAGAAAGCCACATTATTTGCGTGGTCGCCAACCCTTTCAAGAGTTGAAAGCATATCCATAAATATTGCCCCGTTTTCCGCCGTACAAAGACCGTCGTTCATCCTCTTAATATGACTGTGCTTATACATTTCAGCGCAGTCGTCCAGCTCGTCCTCGGTTTCAATAATCTTTTCCGCAAGAACAGGATTTGCCGTCTTGCTGTTAAACATACTGAAACCATCATCAAGCAGAGAAATTACCAGGGAATCCAGGTGCCTGAGCTCCTTTAAAGCGTCCTCGGAGAATGTTATTTTTTCCTCAAGCATAACCTTCACATTGTCAATAATATTTTCTGCATGGTCGCCTATTCTCTCCAAATCCTGAATAGCGGAGTACATCGCACCCATAATTTTTCTATCCTTGTCAAGAATATCAAGGCCGTTAATCTTAACAATGTATCTGGTAATTTCGTGAGTAAGGAAGTCCACAACTTTCTCGTTCTTTTCTACCTTTTCAACATAATGAGGGTCCCTGTCAAAGAAAGCCTTTACAGCATAGTCATAGCTCTTTCTTGCCAGCACGCTAAGTCTTTCACATTCTTTTTCAACAGACTGGACAGCCATAGGAGGGGTTGTAAGGATACGGTTATCAAGGAATACAGTACCCATTTTCTCCTTATCCTCCTCAAGGTCGGGAAGAAGAAGTTTTGTAATCCTGATAATAAGATTTGAACACGGTAGAAGAAAAACTGTAATTGCAATATTAAATATAATATGCGCGGCTGAAATCTGTGCCGCCACACCCACTTTTTCCGCCGGGAGAAAATACTCTATTGCAGAAGTGAAAGGCAAGAACCACGCCACTACGGTCATTATTACCGCACCGAAACAGCTTATAAGCAGGTTTGCAAGGGAAATCTGCTTTGCCGTACGGTTGGCACCCAGGGAAGAAAGAATAGCGGCAGAACAAGCGCCCACATTAAAACCAAATACCACATAAACGGCCTGGCTGAGATTTGTAATAACACCTGCTGATGCAAGGGCCATAAGAATACCTACAGAGGCCGATGAACTCTGGATAATACCTGTAAACACTATACCAACTAAAAGTCCCAAAAGCGGGAATCCCAGCTTGTCCACAATGCTTAGGAATGCTTCACTTTCGCCCATCCATTTTAAATTCTGACTCATAAGGGAAAGACCAAGGAACAGCATACCGAAACCGGCGGCAATCTGACCGTAATAACGGTAGTTGTTCTTCTTGACAAATGTTATAATGGCAGCCCCTATAAAGATAAATATAGGCACAAATGCCTTTATATCTATGGCAAGCAAAAGGGAAGTTACAGTTGTACCGATTTTTGCGCCAAACAGAACGCCAATGGCCTGTCCAAACTCCATAAGACCTGCATTTGCAAAGCCTACTACCATGGCGTCTGTTGCCGATGAGCTTTGGATAACACCTGTTACCAGAACACCTACAAGCATAGCAATAAACTTGTTGCTTGTAATCTTTTCCAGAAGATTACGGAGCTTATCGCCTGCGGCAAGTTCCAGACCCTCACCCATATATTTCATACCGATAAGGAAAAGTCCTAAACCGCCGAGAGCCATAATAACGCTCAGTATATTTTCATAAATCACTTCTTATTACCTCCTGTATGGAAATAATTTCATTTTTTATCCCTATGTTTAAATAACTTTCTGTAATATAATTCCCAAAATATCACATTATAATTTTATCTTATACTATTATCAATAATATTCCATAAAGGAAATTACTGTAAATATTAAATAACTTTTATATTTTACATAAAATCTAAGTTAAATTTAATCTATTTTGACGAAGAAAATTATATATTTTCCTTAGGTGTTACATAAACTGTTTTATTTTTAACATAGGTAACCATTCCCGGCTTTGCACCTCTTGGCTTGCTGACATTTTTAACTATTGTATAGTCCACAGGCACCTGGGCACTGTCCCTTGCCTTGCTGTTGTATGCTGCAAGGGACGCCGCCTCCATAATTGTCCTTTCACTAATTTCCCTGTTGTCGCTTACAATTATTACATGACTGCCGGGTATATCCTTTGTATGGAGCCACATATCATAGTTTTTTGCAGTTTTAAGAGTCAGCTTGTCATTTTGACGGTTATTTCTTCCAACATAAATTGTAAAACCTTCCGAGGATTTATACTCTTTGGGCGAAAGGGGTTTGGGAATTTTATTGCCCTTTTGGTTTCTGTTTTTAATATAACCCTGTTCAATAAGTTCCTGTCTGATTTCCCCTATTTCTCTTTCATTTTCGCATCTGAACAAACTCTCCTGAACAGCAGTAATGTAAACAATCTCTTCCCTTGCCTTTTCTAATTGTACCGTGAGAATTTCCTCTCTTGTCTTTGCCTTGCGGTAGTCCCTGTAGTATTTCTGCACATTCTGGCTGGGATTCAGGGTAGGATTAAGCCTTATTTTAACTTTCTCATTGTTGTTGTAATAGTCCTCAACCTCAATAAAGCTCTGACCTTTTGTCATTCTATAAATATTCGCCTGCAAAAGGTCTCCTGTTTTTCTCAGCCTATCCCTGTCAAGGCTCTCCCCCAGTTCCTTTTCCTGAACGGCAATTTTTCTGTTCAGCTTGTCAATAATATTGGAACACAGTTTGAGAATGTCCTGAAATTTCACCTTCATTCTCTCCGCCTTATCCCTCTCATAGTAGAAAGAGTCAAGCATTTGTGAAAAACTTAAAAATCTTTTCTTGCTGGCCATTTCCCCATACTGCATAATATCCATAAATGCAATATCAAAGGGTTTGCCCTCAGGATTAATCATCATTGTAGGCTGGTTTTTGCCTGTTTCAATACTTTCTTTCAGCCTGTCTACCTTTTCAATAAGTTTTACCTTGTCTATTACTGTTAGCTCCCTGTTGCTGTATACACCTATCTTATATTCCAGTTCCCTGGTGATTATAGGAGAAAAACCCTGCATTACAGATAAAAGAGCCTTTGAAAGTCTCATTTCAGAGGGAGTATTCATAGCCCTGTCCACAATGGTTTTTCCGTCCCAGTCAAAAATACACAGCTTGTCCTGCTTAGGGGGAAGCTCATACTTTATGTTGGGCAGTACAAGACGCTGACTGCTCATTGTTAAGTCAACACGCTTTAGGGCGTCTACTATATTACCTTGTCCATCTATAAGGATAATATTACTGTATTTCCCCATAATTTCCACGCATAGGGTAAGACCTACAACATCTCCAAGCTCGTTTACAGCGGTAAAATCAAGAAACAAAATTCTTTCCAAACCGGGCTGGCGTACATTTACAAGCCTTGCTCCTCCCAGTTTTTTTCTAAGGAGCATACAGAGCATTGGCGGGGTTGCGGGATTTTCCGGTGCCTGTTCCGTAAAACAAACTCTGGGAGAGTTTGCCCTTGAGGATATCAATAGCTTTTTGTTGCCGTTTTTTGTACGCAGGGCAATAACCAGTTCTTCCCTGTTGGGCTGGTGAATTTGGCTGACCCTTGCATCTATCCCGTTTTGTATTATTTCTTCTTTTATAAAATGTAGTGTTACGCCGTCAAAGGCCATGATTACACCTCAATTACTTGTGATATTTTCCGTTTGTACTAATCTGAAAGCTCCTGTAAATCTGTTCGGCAATCATAACCCTTGCCATTTGGTGGGGAAAGGTCATTTTCCCCATTGAGAGCTTGTAGGAGGAATTTTTCTTTACCTCATCTGAAAGTCCCCAGCTGCCCCCGATTACAAAATTAATGGTGCTTTTTCCCTGCAGTGCGGCACTTTCAATTAGAGAGGATAATTCCTTTGAGGAAATATTTTTACCCTCAATGCACATTGAAATTGTGTAGTCGGTCTGTCCTATTTTATTAAGGACAGCCTTGCCCTCCTCTTCAAGAATATGGGCAATCTGCTTTTGGTTAGGTTCACCGCTTGTCTTACATTCGGGAAGTTCGATAATACCGAACCTGCAAAAAGAGGACAGTCTTTTGCTGTACTCTTTAAGGGCGTCTGCCCAATATTTTTCCTTTAATTTTCCTATACAAATTATGTTTACCGTCAGCATATTCTATCCCCTATGTATCAGAAAAGTACAACCTTTCCATTTGTTTCTGCAGGGGCCACATCCAGAGTATAATCAATATCCTTTCTGTATCCCCTTTCCCTAAGGAGCATTGTGCTTTCATTTACAGCCACATCGGGCCTGTTATTCTCCTGACTAAGATGTCCCAGAACAATCCTCATTGTTCCGTTTCTGATAATTTCGGGAAGTTCTATGGCGCAGGCATGGTTCGAGAGATGTCCGTACCTGGATAAAATTCTCTGTTTAAGAGGATAAGGGTAAATGCCGTTTTTCAGCATATCAGTATCGTGATTACTCTCCAGCACAAGTGCGTCAACTCCGTAAAAACCGTTTCTCACTACATCTGTCATAATCCCAAGGTCTGTGGCTATCATGGCTTTCCTGTTGTCAGCAGTTGTCACCCTGTAACAGCATGGTTCTTCTGCGTCATGGCTTGTGGAAAAGATTTCCACATTCATATCTCCAAGGGATACAGAGGAGGTAATAATGTTTGCATCTGCATTACCCTCAATACGGTTGTCCCTTATAAGAGCCTCCATTGTACCTTTTGTTGCATAGACTTTAATTCCTGTCTTTTTTAAAAACACTCTAAGGCCTTGGCAGTGGTCAATATGCTCGTGGGTAATGAAAACAGCCTGTATTTTATTTATATCAATTTCATTGTCAGATAGGGCAGTCATTATCTGCTTACAGCTCCTGCCGGCATCAATGAGGACTCCCCCTTTTGCAGAGCCTACATAGTAGCTGTTGCCCTTGCTGCCGCTGAAAAGCGGTACTAACTTTGCCACAAAATCATTCCTTACATAAAAAAGTAAGGGGTACTTTCGTACCCCATGCAAATATAATTGTCAAACTGACTCTGCAAGTTCTCCTTCAGGGTCATAAATCTTCTTAATATCAGCACCAAGCAGGCTAAACTTTTCAACAACCTCTTCATAGCCTCTCTCGATATACTGAATATTGCTGATAACTGTTGTACCCTTTGCCGTAAGAGCCGCAACAATCATAGCGGCGCCGGCTCTAAGGTCGGTAGCCTTAACAGGAGCAGCCTTGAGAGGTGTGCCCCCTTCAATAATGGCAAGTCTGCCCTCTACTGAAATCTTAGCGTCCATTCTCTGCAATTCGCTTATATACTGATAACGGTTATCCCAAACATTTTCGTTAATAATACTTGTACCGGAACAGGTTGCCAGCATTGCAACAAACTGCGGCTGACAGTCTGTGGGAAAACCCGGGTGAGGCATTGTCTTAATGTTACAGCGAGTAAGGTTTCTGTTTCTTGCATCAACCCTTACCGCCTCATCATATTCCTCTATTTTACAGCCAATTTCACGAAGCTTGGCTGTAATTGAATCAAGGTGCTTTGGGGTAATATTTTTAACTGTAATTACTCCCCTTGTTGCAGCGGCTGCCGCCATATATGTTCCTGCCTCAATCTGGTCGGGGATAATTGAATATGTGATACCGTGAAGGTAATCTACACCTCGGATTTTAATAACATCTGTACCTGCGCCTCGAATGTTTGCACCCATTGAGTTAAGGAAGTTTGCCAAATCAACAACATGAGGCTCTCTTGCACAGTTTTCAATAACCGTAAGACCCTCAGCCTTAACAGCCGCAAGCATAAGGTTGATTGTTGTACCTACAGATACAATATCAAGGTAAATATTATTTCCTACAAGATGACCCTCTCTGCTCTTAATATCCACCGCACCGTCGCAGATTTCGTGGGTACAGCCAAGAGCCTCAAAGCCCTTTAGATGCTGGTCAATGGGCCTTACGCCAAAATTACAACCGCCGGGCAGGGAAACCTTTGCCTTTCCGAATCTGCCAAGCAAGGCTCCTAAAAGATAGTATGACGCCCTCATACCTCTCACAAGGTCTGTAGTTGCCTCGTGAGTTCTGATGTGTCTTGGGTCAATGTCAAGGGTAGACTTATTGACTCTTTTAACTTCCGCTCCCATTTCCCTGAGAATAGTTCCAATAAGAGTAACATCACTGATGTTTGGAATATTTTCAATTCTGCAAGGCTCGTCACAAAGGATTACGCCCGGGATTATGGCAACAGCAGCATTTTTTGCTCCACTGATAGTAACCTCACCGTTAAGTTGTTTACCACCATTAATTACAAATTTATTCAAGTTTGCACACTCCAATATATTCTGTTTATGGTATATGCTTTTTATATAAAAATATTAGAGAATAATAACAAAAAAAATATAACAACTTTTTAACCTTTTATTCTTCTCGAAAATTAAAAAGCCATAATTTCTCAATCGACTAAGTAATATATTACCTCAATAAAGTTCCTAAGTCAATCTTTATTATTTATTGTAACCCTTTTTGTTGATGTTGTATGCAATTTGAAATTTCTTAGTAATCTTTTTTAAAGATTTTGACCTACCACCCCGTTTTTTGTAATTTTTCTGTAAATAATTCTTTAAAAGAATAAACATATGTTCTAATTTTTCTTTTACTGAAAAATATCTGTTTAATATTTCTCAACAATAATTTTTTTACAGAATTATTACATTCTTTTAATATAAATTTTTTAAGCATAAAAAATTTATAAAGGTGGTCTATCCTACAACATCTGACAAAATATTGTTTGCTTTGCACATATTTAAAAATTTTAATTATTAAATTTTTAATAAATTCTACGGATAATCGTTGACTTTTTTCCCTGTACATTGTACAATTATGGGTACAAGCAATGGTGTGGCGAGGTGTTAAAATGAAGCTGTTGGATAATGAAAAAGAGCTGATTTTTAATGCAAAAAAAGGCAGTGATATTGCCTTTGAGAAACTTCTGCTGCATTATCTTGGTTTAATTAACAGACTAAGCAACCAATACAGGGCCGAGGGATACGACAGTGAGGATTTTAATCAGGAGGGTTGTGTAGCGTTTTTTTCCGCAGTAAAAAGCTATGATGAAACAAGGAACATCAGCTTTAAGAATTACGCTATGCTATGTATTAAAAACCGTTTTTCCACTATTGTAAGGCAGTCAAAGGCAGAGAAAAAAATGCCTGACGAGGTTAAAGTTCCCTTTGAAGAGGTGGAAATAACTGATGAAGACCTTAATCCTGAAAGCCAAATGCTTTATCAAGAGAGGCTTGCATCCTTAAAAGAAAAAGCAAAAAAGATACTTTCCAAAAAGGAGTATTCTGTTCTAATGCTCTATATAGAGGGCTACAGCTACAGGGAAATTTCCCGTGTACTAAAAACAGGGGAAAAATCAGTAGATAATGCACTTCTTAGAGCAAAAAAAAAGTTGTTGTAGTTTGTGTTTCCGTTTTAATTTTTTCAGGAGTACAAAGCGGAATATTTTATTTAAGCGAGGTAAGACACAATGTACGAAGACAAAACTCTTGTTTGCAAAGAATGTGGGAATGAGTTTGTCTTTACCGCCGGCGAACAGGAATTTTATGCAGAAAAGGGCTTTCAAAATGAGCCCCAGCGCTGTAAGCCCTGCCGTACAGCAAGGAAGCAGGCTGCAAAGGCCGCCAAGGAAATTCACACAACAGTTTGTGCAGAATGTGGCGGCGAGGCAAAAATTCCATTCAAGCCAATGGAGGGCAAAGACTACTATTGCAGTGAATGTTTTGCAAAGAGAAATGAGAAGGCTTAGCTTACGGCAGTATTAAGCCCACGGGCTTAAAATTCTGCTGAAAATATCCGCAAATACCCTTTATATTTTTCAAGCTATGGGCACCCTATTTTTAAGGGTGCTTTTCCTTTTGGAAGGAAAATTATAAAAACACTTTTATTATGAAAAATATTGTGATATAATGTAAAAAAATTTTGGAGGTAATCATTATGACTATTGATAAGAATACAATTATCGGAGATGTACTTGATGCATATCCTGAAACAGCAGAATACTTTATGGAGATTGGTATGCACTGCCTTGGCTGTCCCCATTCAAGAGGAGAAAGCATTGAAGAGGCTTGCTATGTTCACGGTACAGACGCCGATGAGCTTGTAGAAAAGCTAAATACAGCTATCGGACAGTAGTATTAATGGTATTAAAGGAAAGGCTGAGTCTTGCCGCCTCTATGGTGGACAAGGGTCATATTCCGGCTGACATTGGCACAGACCACGCCTACCTGCCTGTCTACCTTGTGCAAAAGGGAATTTGCCGCAGGGCATTTGCCTGCGACATAAAAAAAGACCCTCTTGAAAAAGGCAGGCAAAATATTGCATTGAACCACCTTGAGGATAAAATTGAAACCAGACTGTCCGACGGACTAAAGGGTGTAGGTGAAAACGAGGCGGACACTTTTATAATGTGCGGTATGGGAGCAGATGTAATAATTCATATTTTAAGCTCCTGTCCCTATATTTTTAATGAGAGATACACCCTTATTATTCAGCCTATGTCAAAATATTATACCCTTATAGAATGGCTGTATAAAAATGGATTCCATATAATTCTCCACAGATGTACCAGTGAGGGTGAAAGAAATTATACCGTATTTAAGGCAAAGTATGTGGGTAAGGTGAAAGAGTTTTCTCCTGCTGACACCTATGTGGGAAAAATGGATTTACAGGACAGTGAATGCAGAAAATTTTTAAAAAAGGAAATTTTAAAGGCTGAAAAAAGGTCACTGGGGGACAAAAGCCTTTTGCCCCTGATTAATGAATTAAAGGAAAAGTTGAAATGACGGTACAGGATATTTTAAACTATACAGAAACCTTTGCACCCCTTGAAAGTGCAGCAGACTTTGACAACTGCGGAGTGCTGGTAGGGAACAAAAATCAAAATGTGACAAAAGTAATTCTTGCCCTTGACATTACAAATGATGTAGTTAAAGAGGCAAAGGAAACAGGCGCCCAGCTTATTATCAGCCATCACCCTGTTATTTTCAATCCACTTAAAAGAATTGAAAAGGGCAGTGTTGTTTATAATTTGATTAAGCAGGATATTACAGCCCTTTGTCTACACACAAATCTTGACCTTTCTCCCATTATGGGTGTAAATACCAGTCTTGCAGACGCCCTTGGTATAAAGGACTGTTTCTTTGCACAGGGAACATACGCCTATATAGGCAGTCTTGACAGCCCTATGACAGGCAGGGAATTTGCGCTGATGGCAAAAAAAGCTCTTGACTGTAAGGGCGTAAGATACACAGATAAAGATTATGTTAAAAAGGTGTGTGTATCCAGCGGCGCAGGTGCGGAGGAATTGCTTACGGCTATTAATAATGACTGCCACCTTTTCCTTACCGGTGAAATGAAACACCACCTCTTTATTGAGGCCCTTGAAAAGGGGATTGCCGTTGTTGAAGTGGGACACTTTAAGAGCGAGGACATTGTTATAACTCCCCTTATGGAAAAGTTGAAAAAAGAGTTCCCCAATATAGTTTTTTCCAAAACCACTGCCGTCATTGACAATGTAAAATATTTATAGTGAAATATATATTTAAGCTGTTCAGATGAACAGCTTTATTTTTATAAAAATATTCTGTAATATTATTCTGTAATATTTAGTAAAATATTAATTGCAAATATCAATATAATCTGTTATAATGGTGTAATGATAACTATATATTGTTACCTTATTGTCAATTTTTCGACAATACAGTGACTATGGGTAAAACATTTATTACCCTTTTGAAATTATACAATTACAAAAGGATTTACATTTTATGCGAATAAGAAAGAAAAAGTGGGCGGCTCCCGAACTTGCCAAATGCCCTTTCTATACTAAAGAGCCTGATAAGTACAAAGGCAGGTGGCAAAGCCTGTTCAGCAAAAAACAGCCAATTCACCTTGAAGTAGGCTGTGGCAAGGGCACATTTTCCGGCACTCTGGCAAAGGAAAATCCTGATACTAACTACATTGCCCTTGATATTAAGGAGGATATGCTTGCTGTTGCAAGAAGAAATATTGTAAAAATCTTTGGAGATAAGGAAATCTCAAACCTTTTCCTTGTAGAAAAAAATTGTGAAAATATTGCCGACACCTTTTCTAAAGAGGACAATATTGAAAGAATTTATATAAACTTCTGCAACCCCTGGCCAAGGAAAAAGCATAAAAAACGCAGACTTACCTTTCCCAGAAAACTAATGATGTACAGGAACTTTCTGCCGGACAACAGGGAAATTCGTTTTAAAACCGATGACGACAACCTTTTTCTTGAAAGTATTGAGTATTTTCAGGAATGTGGATTTGAAATTACTGATATTACATACGATTTACATAACAGCGATTTGGACGGAGGGCCTATGACCGAACACGAAAAGATGTTTTCAGACGAAGGTATACCTATAAAGTACCTTACCGCTGTAAAAAGGTCTGTGTAATTAAAAAGAGGATAAACTATGAAGAAAAAAGCAAAGGCACTTGTCTTTCTTGCACTTGTATACATTTTATGTTCATTAGGCGGTTGTGCATTTCCCTCCCTTGGGTCTGCCGAAAGCCTGATGCACCCCCCGAAGGCCTCAGGCGACAAGGAAGAAATCCAAAATGTTATTGAGGAACAGGCAAACACCGACTATATTCTCAACTATCCCCAAAGCGGTGAAAACCGAAGTTCAATTATTATGAAAGACCTTGACGGTGACGAAACAGAAGAGGCTATAGCCCTTCTCACCCTTAACCCTAATACCGACAATGCAGAATCCCATATATATATAATTGATGAAAATGACGACAAGTGGAAGATTAAAGGCGACTTTAAAAACGCAAATAACAGCATAGACAGAATTGATTTTGGCGATGTAAACGGCGACGGAAAAACTGATATTCTTGTGGGCTGGAACACCTATAATGTTAATCAGCATACCCTGTATTATTATCTTTTTGACAACAAAATTCAGGAAATCAATACTAAGGAAACCTATACAAGTATGGCTGTAGGGCCCTTTACAAATGAAAGCAAAAATACAGTCATTACAGTATCCCTTGCCAGTCCCAATTCCCCTGCCAAGGGCAAACTCCTTTCCATTGACGATAAAAATGTTATAACTGCCTACGAGGTTTTAATGGATTCAAACATAACAATGTTTACTTCCGTAAAAGCAGGTATGATAGACTCCACCACAACAGGCGTTTTTGCGGACGGATTAAGCTCCTCAAACAACTACAACACACAAATACTGTATTTCAGAAAAAACCGACTGCTTAATCCCCTTAACTCCAAGGCGGAAAGGGGCATTCTTCCCACCCAAAGAGGTACCGAAACAAGCTGCACAGACTTTGACAATGACGGTACGCTGGAAATTCCCATGGCAAAAAAGCTCCCCTACAGAAACAGAAAGGAAGGGGAGAATACTGCATATGAAACGGTGTGGAGCAGTTTTAACATAAAAAATAATTCCCTTACCCCCAAAAAAACTGTAGTAATTAATGAAAACTACAGATATTATATTTCAGTTCCGGATGGGTGGATTGGCAACTATACAGCCACATTTAACGGAGACTCCTCCGTGCTTACATTCCGACAGGCAATTAATAATGGCAGCGGCTACACCCTTGGAGAAACGGTTGTAGAGTATATTGCCACTCTGGGAAAAGACTGGACAAACATAGGCTCAAAACAGGGCTACACAAAGATGCAGGACGTGGGTATTTATACCTATGGATATAAAATAGGAGAAAAAACACCATTTATATTTACTCAAGATGATGCGTATGAGATTTTCGTTCCTAAGGAGGAAATCGATTTAATGGCTGTTTCTCCTGTTGAGGCAGTAAAATAAAACATAGGATTTAATGAACCTGAACGGAGGTATTTACAATGAAAAAAATTTTAGTATGCGAAGATGAAGACGCAATCCGCGACTTTGTGGTCATCAATCTGACAAGGGCAGGCTATGATGTAACAGAGGCAACCAACGGAGAAGAGGCTCTTCAGAAATATGATGAAAGTAACGGTGACTTTGATGTTGCCATTCTTGATATTATGATGCCGGGTATCGACGGACTACAGGTTTGCAAAGAGCTTCGCAATATGAACAGCGGTATCGGCATTATAATGCTTTCTGCAAGAACTCAGGAAATGGACAAGGTAACCGGTCTTATGCTTGGTGCCGACGACTATATTACCAAGCCATTCTCCCCATCTGAACTGACTGCAAGGGTTGACTCCCTTTACAGAAGGGTAGCAATGTCTGAGGCAAATGGCGAAAATAACTTTAAGGAAGAAATTAAAAGCGGAATTTTTTCCCTTAATCTACGAAACCGCTCTCTTACAAAGAACGGTAAAATTATTGACCTTACACAGGTTGAATTTCAGATTATGGAATACTTTTTCAGCAAACCGGGTACGGCTCTGGACAGAACCGATATTTTAAACCATGTCTGGGGCGAACAGTATGTTGGAGAAGAAAAAATTGTTGATGTAAACATACGCAGGCTTAGAATGAAAGTTGAGGACGAACCCTCAAATCCTAAGTACATAGTTACTGTCTGGGGACTTGGATACAAATGGGACGCATAAATATTGTTGCATAAGAATTATTACAAGGAGGATATATGGCAAAGGGTATAACCAAAAGATGGATACTTAACATTTTAAGCGTTATTATTTTCATCATAATATGTATTGTTTTGTGTCTTTCCTTTGTAATTGAGGATTATTACTACTCCAGCGTCGAACAGACAATTTCCTACAGATTTACTGAACTTGACAGAGTTTTCACAGATGTAAACTCCGATACAACCACTGACTTTCTAACCTTGGCCCAAAGCTATATTGAAGATTTTCCCGACAAGGGCAAGCTGGAAATTCAGTCCCTTAACTCCGTAGGCAGGGTAACCCTCACTTCAACCGGTTTTATTCCGGACGAAACGGAAAAAATGCCCGACCTTGATATGGCGCTTAAAAACAGTTCCAAATCCGCCATTACCACCAGCGAGCTTTCCTCGGGTGAAAATATCTTGGCAGGCACAAAGGTCATAACAAATACTGACGGTACTATTGTAGGGGCAATAAGATATGTTACATCTGTAGGCGACATAAACTTTTCTATTGCAGTAATCATTTCCATAGTGTCCTTAGTAGCACTGCTGATTATTCTGTGTGTTGTGCTTTCCGGAAGATTTTTTATCCGTTCGATTGTAGGTCCTATTAAGGAAATGTCTGTTGCCGCAAATAATATTGCACAGGGCAACTTTGAAAGCACCGCAATCGTTAAGAAATATGACGATGAAATCGGAGAACTTTCAGACGCCATTAACCATATGGCTAAAGAATTAAAGGAAACGGAACAGCTTAAAAATGACTTTATCAGCAGAGTAAGCCACGAGTTGAGAACTCCCCTTACCGCTATTAAAGGCTGGTCGGAAACTATGCTTCTCACAGGGGAAGATATTGACAAAAAGATTTTTCAAAAGGGTATGACAGTTATATTAAAGGAGTCCGGCAGGCTTACAAGCATTGTGGAGGAACTTCTTGACTTTAGCCGTATCCAAAGCGGAAGAATGAAACTTATACAGGAAAAAACAGATTTGGTTTCCGAGCTGGACGAGGCTGTTTATATGCTTAAAGAGCGTTCAATTCAGGAGAAAAAACACCTTATGTTTGACACTCCCATTGAACCTTTCCCCATTATTATGGGCGACAAAAACAGGCTTAGACAGGTCTTTCTCAATATTATTGACAATGCGCTGAAGTACACTCCCGAAGGCGGAAATGTTATTGTTCAGATAATCAATGATGTTACACATATTACGGTCCTTGTGTCCGATACAGGGTGCGGTATTGCGCCGGAGGATTTGCCAAAGGTAAAGGATAAATTCTACAAGGCAAACCAGAATGTTGGAGGCAACGGCATTGGACTTGCAGTTGCCGATGAAATTGTGCAAATGCACGGCGGCACCCTTGATATTGAAAGCGGTATTGGTGTAGGAACGACTGTTAAAATCAGAATACCCGTTTACAATGAGGCGGAAATTGTGGATATGGGAGAAGAAAATAATAAGGGAGATATTTAATGGATAAAGAAAGAGCAAAAGCTAAAAAGATTACCTCAATAGGCGGCTCTGCCCTTATTGAGGGTATTATGATGCGTGGTCCTAAAAAGACCACCGTTGCAGTGAGAACAGGCAAGGACGAAATTTATACCCAGGATATATCCTTTACTCCCCTTGCCTCAAAATCAAAATTTTTTAGAATACCATTTATAAGGGGCATTACAGGTCTTATTGACTCTATGCGCCTTAGCTATAAAAGTCTTATGCTCTCTGCCGACAAGGCAATAGAGTCGGGAGAAATTGAGGAGGAAGAACCCTCAAAGTTTGAAAAATGGCTTGACGAAAAGTTTGGCGACGCCTTAGTAAAGGTTCTTATGGTGTTTGCGTCAATCATTGGAATTGCCTTTGCCGTGGGACTTTTCTTTTTTGTTCCCTCTTTCCTCTACGATTTGGTTTGCAAAATTACAAGCGTTGCAGAAACAAGACTTTTTAAGTCTGTTTTTGAGGGCGTTCTTAAAATTGCACTTTTCCTTGGCTATATAGTTATTTGCAGTCGTATGCAGGAAATGAAAAGGGTTTTTCAGTATCACGGTGCAGAACATAAGACAATCTTCTGCTATGAGGCCGATGAAGAGCTTACAGTTGAAAATGTTAAAAAACACAAGCGTTTTCACCCTCGCTGCGGTACAAGTTTTCTCGTAATTATGCTTATTTTGGGCATTTTCATTGGTCTTTTTGTGCCTGTTGCACCCTTTGGTGTTTCGTGGCTAAGACCGGTTATAAAAATTTTACTCCTGCCTGTTTCCTGCGGTATCGGCTACGAAATAATTAAAATCTGCGGTAAACACGACAATAAATTTACAAGAATTATTGCTTCTCCCGGTATGTGGGCACAGCGTATCACAACCAAAGAGCCTGACGACTCTATGATTGAAGTTGCCATAAAGGCTATTACTCCCGTTATTCCCGATGACGGCAGTGACATTTTAAATAAATGAATATTACTGAAATTAAAAGACGCCTTACCTGCCAACTTAACAGCCAGGAGGCTAAATCCATTATACAGTTTGTAACAGGACTTGACCAAAAAGGTCAAGTCCTGAACTACGGCAAAAATCTCACTCCTTATGAAGAAAGGGAAATCCTTACTATACTTGAAAAAAGAAAAGGAGGGTTTCCCCTCCAGTATATATTGGGTAGCTGGTCCTTTATGGGGGCAAACTACACAGTTGGACCCGGCGTACTTATACCCAGGGACGATACGGAAGTTGTTGTAACAAGTGTTATTCCTTTTTTGCAAAAACAAAGTAAACCAAGAATAATTGACCTTTGCGCCGGAACCGGTATTATTTCAATTACTCTTAATAGAATGTTTAAAGACGCACAGGTTTATGCGCTGGAACTTTCGGAAAGAGCAATCCCCTATCTTGAGGAAAATATTAAAAATCTTGCTCCAGAGGTAAAACTCTGTAAGGGAGATTTAAAGAAACTCTATAGAGAATTTGAAGATGAAAATTTTGACCTTATAATATCAAACCCCCCTTATATAAAAAGTTCTGAAATTACTTCCCTGCAAAAAGAAGTACAAAAGGAACCTGCTATGGCATTGGACGGAGGTTATGACGGACTTTATTTCTACAGGGATATTTTAGAGCTTTGGACGCCAAAACTAAAAAAGGGCGGTATGCTGGCATTTGAACTTGGAGAAGAACAATTTTCAGATGTAAAAGCTATGATGGCAGATAAATCCTTTACCAATATTATGGGGTACAGGGATTTAGGCAATATTTACAGGGCTATAAACGGGACAGTGAACACATAAACAGAATATATGTTCGAGTATTTTGTTGTAATTTCACTCCCATTCATTTATAATTATAAGGAAATATGTCCTATATATTGGACAGGGAAAGGGATAAATAATTATGGCATTAGATAAAAATAAGGCTTTACAAACCGCTTTAAGTCAGATAGAAAAACAGTTTGGCAAGGGTGCAGTTATGCGCCTTGGACAAAATGAACATATGAATGTTGGCCATGTAAGTACAGGTTCTCTCGGACTGGACCTTGCCCTTGGCATTGGGGGTCTTCCCCGTGGCAGAATTATTGAAATATACGGACCGGAATCCTCCGGTAAAACCACCCTCTCTCTGCACTGTATTGCAGAGGGTCAAAAGGACGGCGGAAATGTTGCGTTTATTGATGTGGAACACGCCCTTGACCCTGTATATGCAGAGGCTCTGGGTGTTGACATTGAAAATTTACTTGTTTCCCAGCCGGATACAGGAGAGGACGCCCTGGAAATTGCAGAGGCTCTTATTCGTTCAGGAGCTATTGATGTACTGGTTGTAGACTCTGTTGCCGCCCTTGTTCCAAAGGCAGAAATTGAGGGAGAAATGGGCGACTCCCATGTGGGTTTACAGGCAAGACTGATGTCCCAGGCCCTTAGGAAGCTGGCAGGTGCAATCAACAAAAGCAACTGCGTTGCTATTTTCATTAATCAGCTCCGTGAAAAGGTAGGGGTTGTTTACGGCAACCCTGAGGTTACACCGGGCGGCAGGGCCCTTAAATTTTATTCTTCCGTAAGACTTGAAGTAAGGCGTGCGGAAACCCTTAAAGTGAACGGTGAAGTAATAGGTAACCGTACAAAGGTTAAGGTTGTAAAGAACAAGATTGCCCCTCCCTTTAAGGAAGCATATTTTGATATAATGTACGGCCATGGTATTTCCCGAATTGGGGAACTTATTGACCTTGCTGTTGAAACAGAGGTTATTAACAAGGCAGGGGCATGGTTCAGCTATGGAGAAACCAGACTGGGACAGGGTCGTGACAAGGTTAAAATTCTTCTTGAAGAAAATCAGGAACTTGCTAAGGAAATTGAAGAAAAGGTGCTTAGCAGACTTGAAACTATGAGAGAGGAAAAAAAGGCAAAAAAGCAGGGTGCAAAGGCTGTAAAGACAGCAGAATCAGAACCCCCTGCAAAAAAAGCTCCTGCAAAAAAGGCAGAGAGCATTGACATTTTGGTTGAGGACTAATGCTTATAACCGGAGTGGAACCCAGAAAAAAGGCTCTTTCAGCCCTGTATATTGACGGTGAATTTGCTATGAAACTGGACACAGAAACCCTTATTGCAAATCACATTCACCCGGGAGTGGAAATTGACAACGAACAACTGCATAGACTTATACAGGAAAGCGACAATAAAAGGGCAAAGGAAAAGGCGCTTTGGCTTATTTCTTACCGTGACCACAGTGAAAAAGAACTTGTGGATAAAATCAGACGAACCTGCAGCAGGGAAAGTGCAGAGGCTGCCGTAAGCAGAATGAAAGAGTTGGGTCTTATCAATGACGAGGCCTTTGCAAGGAAGTATTTTAAGGACCTTACACAGGGGAGCAAACACCTTTCCCCTATGGGTGCTAAATACAAACTGCTGGAAAAGGGAATTGACAGAAATCTTGTTGACGCCATTGTTGAAGAAACCGAAGTGGACCAGCAGGAACAGATAAGATATTTAATAGAAAAGAAATACAGAAACTTCACTACAGATGAAAAGTACAGGCGCAGGGCCGTTGCATCACTACAGAGAAAGGGCTTTCGCTGGGAAGATATTAAATCCGTTATGAGTGAATATGAAAATGAGGATGACTATGGCTGTTAAGGTAGGTATTATTTCCCTTGGTTGTGCAAAAAACCAAGTTGACGCAGAAATGCTTTTATACAAAATCAGAGAGGCAGGCTACGAACTTTCCGACGACCCTGCTATGTGTGATGTTGCCATAGTCAACACCTGCGGTTTTATTGAGTCTGCAAAACAGGAAAGCATTGAAGAAATCCTTGAACTGGCAACTCTTAAGAGAGAGGGCAAAATTAAAAAAATCATTGTTACAGGCTGTCTTGCAGAGCGGTACAACAACCAAATTGCTAAGGAAATGTGTGAGGTTGACGCAGTTGTAGGAATTGGAGCAAATGAAAACATCGGAAAGGTTATTGCAAGAGTTTTAAACGAAGAGCATTTCGGGATTTTTCCCGACAAACTTCTTATGCCTCTTGAGGGCAAAAGGGTGCAGTCCACCCCGCCATATACAGCATATCTTAAAATTTCCGAGGGCTGTGACAACCGCTGTACATACTGTGCAATTCCCCTTATTCGGGGCGGACACAGAAGCCGTAAAATGGAAAACATTATTGAGGAGGCAAAGACTCTTGCAGAAAAGGGCGTAAAGGAGCTTAATGTTATTGCACAGGACACCACCCGCTACGGACTTGACCTTTATGGAGAATACAAGCTGGCTGAACTTTTAAGAGAGCTTTGCAAAATTTCCGGATTTAAGTGGATTAGAATTTTGTACTGCTATCCCGATAAAATTACCGACGAACTTATTAATGTAATTAAGACAGAGGACAAAATCTGCAAATACATAGACATTCCACTACAGCACTGTAACGGAAATGTTCTTAAAAGAATGAACAGAAGCGGAAACAGGGAAACCCTTTTAAATCTTATGAAAAAGCTAAGAACGGAAATTCCCAACATTGTAATCCGCACCACCTTTATAGCAGGTTTTCCCGGCGAAACCGAAGAAGAGTTTACAGAGCTTTGCGAATTTATTAAGGAAGTAAAGTTTCAAAGAATGGGCTGTTTTCCATACAGTATGGAAGAGGGCACAGAGGCGGCTGAATTTCCTGACCAGATTGATGAAGACGTTAAAATCCGCAGGGCTGAAATTATTACAGAACAGCAGAGTTTTATACTTGATAGCTATCTTGAGGGTATGATAGGCTCGGAAACGGAGGTTCTCTGCGAGGGATATGACAGGTATGCCGAATGTTACTTTGGCAGAACTTCCTTTGACGCTCCCGATGTAGACACCATGACTTTCTTTACAGCAACAGGCAAAAAGCCTGTTGCAGGTGAATTTTACACAATTAAAATCACCGACTTTATGGACAGCTCGCTGATTGGTGAAATTGTTCAGTAACTATAATTGTTCAGATTAGGACTGATTAGATGAATCTACCCAATAAATTAACATTATTGCGAATTCTGTTTGTACCGCTGATGATTGCCGCAATTCTGATAGACTTTCCACTGCACTACCTTACTGCCGGAATAATCTTTGGAATGGCGGCAGTAACGGACAGCCTTGACGGAAGAATTGCAAGAAAATATAAGCTGGTAACGGATTTCGGCAAGTTTGCCGACCCATTGGCTGATAAAATCCTTGTAGTATCTGCATTTGTATGCTTTATGCAGACAGGTCTTTTGGGAAGGTACGGTGCAATACCTGTTATTATTGTGCTGTTCAGAGAATTTGCAATTTCCGGCATACGACTTGTTGCCGCCTCAAAGGGCAAGGTCGTTGCCGCAAATATATGGGGCAAGCTGAAAACAGTTTCTCAAATGGTTGGAATAGCCTTAATTTTCGGAATGCAGTCACTCCTTGAAATTCTGAGACTATGTGGTATTTCCTTTGGAATTTTGGGCGACGCTTTCTACTTCATCGGTCTGGGTCTTGTTTGGCTCTCAACCCTGTTTACTGTTATCAGCGGTGTTATCTACATAAGGGACAACATAAGTTTTATAAAGGACAAATAGGCAATGAAAAAATTCTTTTCAATAATCTTTCTCCTTGCTTTAGTCCTTACATCTACATCTTGCAGTGAACTTTCCTCTGCGGGCAGCGGTGAAATTAACACCGAAATAAGGGACTACTGCAAAACTTTGGAGGAAGCCTATAACCAGGGAAAATCGGGAGATATTCTGGAAAAGGAAAAGGACATTGAAAAAAGCATTGACACCTTTATTGTCAACGATGAACTCACCCTGTGGGCGGCAGAAAAGGAAGGCAAAACCCTTATGATTGCCCCTATGCTTACCGGTGACGGCGGATACTACTTTTCAGGCAGGGAAACCGACTACTATCTTCCCCATATAACCCATGAATGTGATGACATAGACTTTTGGGCAAAGTATATACTAAAGGATAAATCCCTCCTAAAGCTGACAGTATTTAAGGGTAAAGAACAATCTGTAAAGGGTGCTGACAAAGTATTTAATTTTAAGATAGACAATAGTTTCTATACCCTTGCTTACAAAATTGAAAAATTATAAAACTGTGTGGGTTCTCCATACAGTTTTTTATTTTATCCCTTGCATTTTTACTGCATACAATATATAATGAATATGATATAAAAAGGCGTTGAATGGGAGAAGTACTGAAAAAGGGCTTTGACAGAGAATAAGCGTCATTGGCTGTAAGCGCTTAGCAAAATATTTTTTAGGAAATGCACCCACAAGCCGACAGGGGGAAAACAGTATCCTTGTCCGTAGGCCTGCGTTAAAGGCATTGAGGGTTTTTCTAATTCAGAAAACCAAACTCAGGTGGAACCACGATAATTCGTCCTGTACTGTAGTACAGGATTTTTTTATTATAGGCAAATTGAATGGAGCTTTATAATGTTTGAAACAATGAAATCCGATTTGGACGCAGTAATGGAACGGGACCCTGCTGCAAGAAACAGACTGGAAGTATTCTTTCTGTATTCCGGATATAAGGCGGTGAGAAGTCACAGGAGGGCCAACTGGTTTTTGAGGCATAATATGAGATTTATTGCCAGATTTATAAGCCAGCGGAGCCGACACAAAACCGGTATTGAAATACACCCCGGTGCAACTATTGGAAAAGGGCTTTTCATAGACCACGGTATGGGGGTCGTCATTGGCGAAACCACAGTTATAGGCGACAACTGTACTATTTATCAGGGTGTTACCCTTGGTGGTACAGGTAAGGAAACAGGCAAGCGACACCCTACTCTCGGTAACAATGTACTCGTAGGCAGCGGTGCAAAAGTTCTCGGTCCCTTTAAAATCGGGGACAATGCACGCATTGCGGCAGGAAGCGTTGTTCTCAACGAAATTCCTGCGGACAGTACGGCTGTCGGTACACCGGCACAGGTTGTAAAAATGAACGGGGAAAAAATTGATATTCTTGACCAAATTCACTATACCAACCCTGTGAACACAGAAATCCAAAGACTAAGCAGAGAAATAGAAGAACTGAAAAAGAAACTGGAGGAAAAGAAATGATACTCTACAACACACTTGGCAATAAAAAGGAAGAATTTACCCCACACTTTGAGGGCAAGGTTAATATGTATACCTGCGGACCTACAGTATATCACTATGCCCACATTGGAAACCTCCGCACATACATTATGGAAGATGTACTGGAAAAGTATCTTAGATATATTGGATATGATGTTAAAAGGGTAATGAATATTACCGATGTGGGTCACCTTTCAAGCGACGCAGATACAGGTGAAGATAAGATGCTTGCAGGAGCAAAAAGGGAACACAAGTCCGTACTTGAAATTGCGGACTTCTATACAAAGGCTTTTTTTGAGGACTGCAAAAAGCTAAACATTAAAATGCCCGATGTAGTAGAACCTGCGACACATTGTATTCCTGAATTTATTCAAATGGTTGACGCCCTCCTTAAAAAAGGCTATGCATATTGTGCAGGGGGGAATGTTTACTTTGACACCTCAAAGCTAAATGAATACTATGTATTCGGTAATCAGAGCCAGGAGGACCTGGCTGTTGGAGTCCGCGAGGATGTAGACGAGGACGAAAACAAGAGAAACAAAACTGACTTTGTGCTTTGGTTTACAAAAAGCAAGTTTGAGGACCAGGAGTTAAAATGGGAAAGTCCCTGGGGATATGGTTATCCGGGATGGCATATTGAATGTTCTGCAATTTCCATTAAACACAACGGGGAATATCTTGACCTTCACTGTGGCGGCGTTGACAACGCTTTTCCACACCACACCAATGAAATTGCACAGAGCGAGGCATACCTTGGCCACTCCTGGTGTAACCACTGGTTCCATGTTACCCACCTCCTTGACGCAAGGGGCAAGATGAGCAAAAGCAAAGGAGATTTTCTTACAGTTTCCCTCCTTGAAGAAAAGGGTTATAATCCTTTGGTTTACAGAATGTTCTGCCTGCAGTCCCACTACCGCAAGCCCCTTACATTCAGCTATGAAAATCTTGACAATACCGCTAAGGCATACAACAAACTGATTAACAAAATTTCTTCCCTTAACCCTGTAGGTCAGGCTGATACAGAGGAGGCAACTCCCTTTATTGAAAAATTTAAAGCCAATATGGACAACGACCTTAATACTTCCCTGGGCATTACTGCTGTTTACGATGTGCTAAAGGCAGAAATCAGCGACGCAACAAAAATTTATCTTCTTGATAACTTTGACAAAGTGCTGGGCCTTGACCTTATAAATGCAGCAAAAAATCTTAAAGAAAGTGCAAATGCAGAAGTTGACAGCCAAAAAATTCAAGAACTTATTGATAAACGATTAGAGGCAAAGAAAAACAAGGACTGGGAAACTGCTGACGCTATACGAAACCGGCTTACTGCTATGGGTATATCTATTAAGGATACAAAGGACGGCACAACCTGGACTTTAAATTAAAATATTAACATAATTGAGAACCCTCCACATAAATTTTACTGTGGAGGGCTTTTTATGAAATTTTTTGTTTTTGACAAAAAGGGTATTGCTATTGTACTTTCCTGTGCTGTAGTTGCCCTTATTGCAGTTGGAATCATAACAAATACGGGAAAACAGGCTGTGCAAACAGCCACAGAACAAAAGGAACTTCCAATTTATTCAGTAGAAACAAATAAAAAGCAGGTGGCAATTTCCTTTGACGCCGCCTGGGGTGACGAGCAAACCCACGACCTGCTTAACATTCTGGAGAAGTATAATGTCAAGGCAACATTTTTCCTTGTGGGGGACTGGGTTGACAACTTTCCCGATGATGTAAAGGATATTGCAAAGGCAGGACATGACATTGGAAACCACAGCGACACCCATCCTCATATGACAGAAATGTCTATGGAAGAACAGATTAAGCAAATAAAAGCCTGTAATAATAAGGTCAAGGAAATTACGGGAAAATGCCCTAAGCTGTTCAGGGCTCCTTACGGCGACTACAACAACTCCGTGGTGGAAAGTGTAAAAAGTCTTAATATGTACTGCGTACAATGGGATATTGATTCTCTGGATTGGAAAAATCCCACCCCCTCGGAAATGGTAAACAGAATTGTACCCAATCTGCAAAACGGCAGTATAATACTTATGCACAACGGTGCAGAAAACACCCCTGAGGCCCTGCCAATGATTATTGAGGCAGTTAAGGAGGAGGGTTATGAGTTTGTGCCGCTGTCAAAGTTAGTGTGCAAAAACTGCAGGGTAAACTACAAAACCGATGTAACGGGCAGGGCAAAATGATTTAACAGTAATTAAGAAAGGCTCTCACTTTTTTTGTGAGAGCCTTTTTGTTATAACAATTCCTTATACAGTTTTGGTCTGCGGTCAAGCCTTGTGTCCAGCATTTCTCTGTATAAACAGGTATCCTTATTTATTTCAACAATCAATAAATCCTGTATATTACTTCTCTCTGCAATAACCTGTCCGTCGGGATTAACAGCCATTGTGTCACCGCTGTAATAAATGTTGTCGTGGACTCCAACGCAGTTTATACCCAGGACATAACACTGGTTTTCAATGGCCCTTGCCTTGAGCAGGGTTTTCCAATGGTGACTCCTGCTCTTGGGCCAGTTTGCAGGCACCACAATAACCTCTGCCGTATCCCCCACCGACTGGAAAACTTCAGGAAAACGCAAATCATAACAAATGAAGGTACTGAAATTTATCCCCTCAATTCTGTACCTTGTAACACTACTGCCTCCAACAAAGTGTTCATTCTCATACCCTGCGGAAAAGGGGTGTATCTTTATGTAGTCGGAAATTATATCCCCCTTACAGTCCGCAACAGCATAGTGATTTTCACACTTATCATTATTTTTCTTAACATAGCCAAAGCCTATGTGTATACTGTACTGTTTTGCAAGGCTTACTACAAAGTCCACAGTTTGGGAGTCCCCCTCTGCGGTCAGATTTGTTTCCATAGAAAAACCCGTAAAGCTCATTTCCGGAAAGAAAATTACCGAACAGCCACTGTTCTTTGCCTCTTTAACCTTGGTTTCTGCCACCTTATAGTTCTTCTCTTTGTCGCACCACTCTATATCGCTTTGGAACATTGCTATCTTCATAGTATCACCTCTAAAAAAATTATACAGCTTATGTCCCGTCTTTTCAATACAAACTATGTGAATAATAAGGTAAAATCCTTTGATTATTTTTAAATTAAAGTTTTACCATTTACACTTTATATTTTTTATGTTATTCTGTATAGAGTATTTATTGCAGAATTATATATTATACTGTATATATTAACTATATAGGGGTGCTTTATGAAACACGGTGTAGATACTAAGAAGAAAAAGTCAGGCGGAAAAATTGTACTTATAGTCGTTTGTCTTATACTGGTGCTGACCCTGGGTGCAGGAGGTATTTTTGTATATTTTAAATACATAAAAAGGGGTTTTACTGAACGGGACAAGCACACACAGGTTGCTACCGTTGCGGCAAAGCAGGACGAGAAAATTCCTATTCATGTTGAGCCAGGTGACCAACCCACTTACATTAATGCAATTCCCGGTATGCCAAAAAACACCTATGACGACAACAGCTTTTACACAAGCGATTTTGGATATACAGAATATAAGCATTATGGAGAAAACATATCCACAGTGGGCATTGATGTCAGCTATGTTCAGGGCGATATTGACTGGCAGGCTGTAAAAAAAGCAGGCGTAGACTTTGCTTTTATCCGCTGCGGCGGCAGAGGATATGGAGGAAAGGGAATTATATTTGAGGACGACACCTTCAGACAGAACGCACGGGAGGCCCTTGACGCAGGAATTGACATTGGAGTCTATTTCTACAGCCAGGCAATTACTGTTGAGGAAGCAAAGGAAGAGGCGGAGTTTGTTCTTAATATTATAAAGGACTATAACATAAAATACCCTGTTGCCTTTGACTGGGAGCATTTTGAGGATGATGTTGCAAGAACAGACAATGTAGACAGGGAAACCCTTACAGATATGGCAAGGGAATTTTGTACGGTTATTGATAATGCAGGCTATAACTCTATTATATATGCAAACAGAAGTCTGCTTTATTTTGAATATGACCTGGCAAGGCTGGCTGACATTGAAATCTGGCTTGCCTCATATGAAAACACACCAAACTTTTACTATGACTTTGGTATATGGCAGTACACTACAGAGGGAACCGTTGACGGGATAAACGGCACTGTTGACCTTAATGTATGTATGTATAAATATTAAGAGGGACTTTGTTATGGAAAGAATTACATCATTTTCAGTTGACCACAATATTCTTGAACCGGGCGTTTATGTTTCAAGAATAGACGGGGATATAACCACATACGATTTGCGCTTTATTAAACCCAATACCCCACCCTACCTTAATATAGAGGCAATGCACACCATTGAACACCTTTTTGCTACATATGCAAGAAACGGCAGTCTAAAGGATAAGGTAATTTACTTTGGCCCTATGGGTTGCCGTACAGGTTTTTACCTGCTTATGAGAGATACCTCCAATAATCAGGCGCTGAATTATATTAAAACTGTCATTACAGATTGTATTAACCATAAGGGTGAAATTCCGGGAACAAAGAAAATCGAATGCGGCAATTACCTGGCGCATAACCCTGAAAAAGCTCATATTTCCCTTGTGGAATTCTATGACAGAATTAAAACTCTACAGGCTGAGGATATGTTCTATTAAGGAAAAATAACACAATTTATAGTGCAAACTAAACAATTTACATAATTTTCTCCTTTTTTTGTAGTTAATTGTGACAAACTTTCATCAAACTTATTGCAAAACGGTTACAGTTTGGTATAATAAACACAGTGATTTGTTACAAAATAGTTACATTTTAAGGAGATTTTTATTTGAGTACAAAGTATATTGGCACCAACGGCTATGGTGAAATTCAGAATTTGGAAACAAGTAAAGAGAGAATAAAGCTTTTAAAAACAAGAGAATTTAAAAACAGATTAAAATTAGAAAATATTATTTTAGGTTTTATTTACTACCTTATAATCAAACCTGCAAAGGCAGTTAAAAACTTTGATTTAAAGAATTTTACAAAAGGTTTTACACCAAAGAAAGCTATGTGCAGTTTTATTGCTCCCGCAATCGCAGTAATGATTTTACTTATGACAGTGGGATTTTGGACTGACTATGTTGACTTTGGACATACAGCAGAAAAAGACAGTGAAGAATTGGCCTCTGTATCAAACACAGCAGTGCTTGAACAGGCCAAGGAAATTACAAATGACAAATCAAACGGAGATGTTGAAACAAACTTTACGCCGGTATACCAGCTTTCTATGATGGACGGCGTACCCGACAACGCAGATGAACTTTCCTCTGCCTTTGTGTCGGCGGACTCTTCCCTTTCCCAGAATATTGCAGGACTTTATGTTAATAACAATTTAATTGGCGTATGCTCCTCTGCGATGGAACTCCAGTCCTCCCTTGACAGTCTGCTTAAAGACGACATTGAGCACTATGATGATGAAACAGATGTTGGATTTTACAACAAGGTAGAAGTAAGGTCCGGAATTTATAACAGCAAAAATATTGTTTCCGCCAAGGAACTTATAAAGTATGCGCAGCAGAAAGACCTTTTAAAAATACTTGTAAAGACTGACATTGTTCTTACAGAAACACAGCCTTACTCTACAAAGGTCAAGTATGACAAATCAAAGGAATCTTCCTACGAAAAGGTTACAAGAGCAGGCAAAAACGGAAAGCAGAAAACAACCTATAGGGTTTCCTACATTGACGGCGTACAGGTTGATGCTGTAATTACAGATGTAAAGACAATTAAGAAAGCTGTTAATGAAGTTTTGGTTAAGGGTTCACAGAAAGGCGAGGCATATTCAGTCAGCAGTACAGGCTTTATATGGCCGGTACCCTCTGTGCACGAAATTTCTTCCCCGTACGGCTACCGTGAGGGCGGGGAGTTCCATACAGGTCTTGATATTGCAAACGGCGACTGTTACGGTGCAACCATTGTTGCCTCAAAATCCGGCACAGTTGAATGGGCAGGCTATGACGACTCAGGCTACGGAAACTATGTAATTATTAACCACGGAGACGGTTACAAGACTCTTTACGGTCACTGTTCCTCCGTATGCGTATCACAGGGACAAAAGGTTTCACAGGGTCAGGCTGTTGCGGCAGTAGGCTCTACGGGTCAGTCCACAGGCAACCACTGTCACTTTGAAGTTAGAACAGGGGACCAAAGGTCCGACAGACAAAATCCTCTGAACTATGTTAATCAGTAGATAAGAGTTTTTCTATACTCCATAACAAATTATATGCAGGAACCACTCCGTTAAGGGGTGGTTTTTGCTGTTATATTTTATAAAATTCACACAGTTTTCAGATTTTTTTAATTGTTATTTTCTGTAAACAGTGATATACTTACCTCATAGTAAAGTATAATATCGTTAAAGGGCTATGAATATGAAAAAAATAAAATTGGTAAATCTTATACTTGCCTGTTTCCTTGTACTTACACTGCTGTTTTTCACTGCCTGCTCCGCAGACAGCAATCAAGACTATATCGGAAACAATAAAGACCAGGGCACGGACACAAGCAGCCGAGATGACAGGGTTACAATTTACACCTATGTGGACCCGGAGGACAGCAATCAGCATTATGACAATGACACAATGTTTTATTACCCTATTCTCCAAATGGCACATATGTATAACAACTATTGCTCAATGAACGGTGTTGGAGAAAGGGCTGTTGAGGTTGTAAAATTCCCCTCCCGTGACAGAATGATACAGCAGATGTCCACGGAAATTATGGCAGGGGGCGGGCCGGATATTATCCTGCTGGATAATGAACTGCCAATTTCAAAGCTGGTAAATCAGGGGGCGTTTGCGGATCTGAACACCTTTATTGAAAATGACAAATCGGAAAACAGGCTGAACCTGAAAAACTACAACAGACACCTGCTGGAAACAGGGGTTTTTAACGGCAAGCGCTATATTATGCCAATGTTGTATAGACCTGATGTTTTGATTTCAAACACAAAAGTACTGAGCCACTACAAGGTTGACTCCAGCAAAAAGCTGACCTACAGCAACCTTATGGAAAGTCTTAAAACATATATGGCACAGGACGAAAAAATCAGCTTTTTGGAGGGATATGAAAGCTCAAAGGACCTGCTTTTACAATACATTAACGATAATGTAGACAGAGAAAAAGCAAAGACTGATTTTGAAAGCAAGGACTTTAAACAGACAGTACAGTCAATTAAAAAGCTTATAACCAAGGATATGGAGGGAGAAAAAACTATCCACTCCGTTAATGAGAACAACTGTCTTTTTGAAAAGGGAGGTTTTGATAGTGAGGGAAGATACTTTCCTATAAATTACAGTCTTCCAAACCTACAGGCACTTTCAAATGACGACTTTTCGATTTGGAACCTTGACCAGGACCTTCTTGATCAGTATGCACAGGAGTTCTACAGCAAAATTAATCCTGACGACGACTTTCTATGGGAGGATATTAACAGACAGTTTGAACAGTTTGTTATGGAAAATGAAAGCGATAACTTTAACGATAATCTTGCAATGACAGGGAAAACCACCCTTATGGACGGCATTACAAAGGATAAAAATTCCCGCCGTGGTGAAATTACCTGCGGTTTTATGATTAACGGAAATTCAAGTAAGGAGTTACAGGAAAACGCCTATGACTTTATGAAGTATTCCCTTGGGGAACGAATGCAAAGGTATGTAACATATGACTCAACCTATTCCACTTCTAAAGCCAGTGATGTTCCCAACATCTACAACCTGCCTGTAAACAATGAGGCCCTTAAAACAAGCTATTCCGATATAGGTATAAGCGAAAAGAAAATTAAAAGGATTACTAAAAACAGTTCTTTCCTTGAAAAAATTATTAACCACAGCCAAAGCCTTAACACATTTGTAATTAAGGACGGATATTACAACAAAAATGTTATAGGCGGTTTGGTTGAAGATTTTCTACAGGATAAAATTTCCCTGGACAACTTTATTACCAATTTAAAATCAAAAACAGAAATTTATCTCTACGAATAGGTGCAAAAATGAAATTTGAGAAAAAACAAGCAGTATGGGCATACATCTTTCTCCTGCCCTCATTAATAGGAATTGCTATCTTTTATGTTATTCCGTACCTTATGTGCATTTACAACAGCTTTATGGGTACGGGGGGATTTGCAGGCTTTGATAACTATATTGCAATCTTTAAAAACAGGGCCTTTCTCTATGCTCTCAGGAACACTATGATATTTACCCTTATTGCAATCCCCTCTTTAATGATAATATCATTTTTAATTGCAAAATTTATGAACTCCTTTAAGAAGATTTCCGCCTTTTTCAGAAGTGCATATCTTATGCCCATAGTTATTCCTGCCGCCTCCCTAATTTACATTTGGCAGCTGCTTTTTGACGACCAGGGCACTATTAACGGAATACTTAACTTCTTTGGCATTGACAACATTCACTTTTTCAGCAGTGGCTTTTCGATGGTAATGATTATACTTATTTACATTTGGAAAAACTGTGGCTTTTGTGTAATCCTTTTTACTGCGGGACTTGCCAATCTTCCAAACTCA
Organism: uncultured Clostridia bacterium; assembly: GCA_947632335.1. Taxonomy (GTDB): domain Bacteria; phylum Bacillota; class Clostridia; order Oscillospirales; family Acutalibacteraceae; genus Ruminococcoides. Next base: position 16,131 of record CANROX010000005.1, on the reverse strand, counting down.
GTACACGAAAGCGCCCACCTTGAGGGAGCAGGAGGATTTACCACTACGGTAAAAATCACCCTGCCCCTAATTACCCCAACAACATTTTTTGTGTTTTTAATGGCACTTATCAACAGTTTCAGAATGTTCAGAGAGTCTTTCTCCCTGTTCGGAACCTATCCAAATGAAAATGTATATTTTCTACAAAATTTTATTAATAACAACTACAACAACTTTAACTACTCACAGCTTTCCTCCTCTGCAATAGTAATGTCCCTTATCTTTATTGGAATAATGCTGGCATTCTTTATGTATGAGAGAAAAGCGGATTATATGGAATGAGGACTTCCTATGAAATCAAAATCTAAAGTAAAAAAATATTTAAGGTACTCTCTGCTGATAGTGCTTACCCTTATATTCCTGCTTCCTGTATTCTTTATGGTTATAAGCTCCTTTATGTCTACTAAGGAAGTTTCGGAAATGCTTAACTTTAACACAGGGGAATTTACCTCCTTTAAGCTGATACCAGGGGATTTTTCCCTTGAACAGTATTACAGGGTATTTTTCAGAAACCCACAATATTTAAAGGAATTTTGGAACTCTGTCCTCATTACTTTCCCTACCGTCATATGTCAGCTTATAGTTTCATCTTTAGCGGCCTTTGCCTTTGGCAAGCTGAAATTCCCGGGCAGGGACAAAATCTTCTTTGTATATATGATACTTCTTATCCTGCCAATTCAGGTAACCCTTGTACCCAGCTATTTTATGTATCAGAAAATTGACCTTCTCAACAATGTAATGAGCATAATTTTACCCGGTACATTTTCTGCCTTTGGCATATGTCTGTTAAGGCAGAATGTAAGATATATTTCCGACGCTTCCATAGAGGCGGCACGGGTTGACGGAGCGTCCTATTTTAAAATATTCTTTAGAATTATTCTTCCCCAAATCAGAGGCGGACTTATATCTCTTGCACTTCTTACATTTGTAGACACCTGGGGAGTTATTGAACAGCCCCTTATCTACTTTACAGACAGGTCAAAATATCCTCTCTCCGTTTCCCTGTCTGCCGGCAGCGCCGATACACAGATTATATTTGCCTGCGGTGTAATGTTTATGATACCTGCACTTCTAATTTACTTCCTTGGAGAAAAGGACCTTAGAAGTTCCTTTACAAGAATTTAAGGTGACAATATGGAAAATAAAAATTTGCGGAAAAAATTTCAGATTGGCATTGTAGTTTTCGGCGTCCTTTTCTTTATGGTTTTAGGGGGACTGACCTACATTTCAGGGCACATTGACTCCATGTTATATACCACAGTCACCGCCTCCTTAACTTCAAGCGGCGACCTTGATGTTCCCGATGATGTTTTTCCCGCCTATACTCTGGTACCGGCGTCGGCTCTAAAGGGAAACACTCTTTACTATGTAAAACGAAATTCACAGGGAGATTATGAAGTTGCTTCTATGGAAGTACAGATAGTTAAAAGCGACGGAGTACAAACGGAAATTGAAAAGCTTGAAATGAATGTGCTGGCAATCTGCGACAGCAACAAGGATTTTAAACTTGGAGAAACAGTACTGGTAAAGGCGGACATACTATGAGAAAATCAAAATTTATAGTCTTTGGCTTAGCCGCTTTGGCGCTTATCATAACCCTGGGAATGTTCACATCAGTACTGAACAACTATAAGGAACAAAATAAAAAAACTGTTATTTCCCTGCAAAATGTTCTTTCACAGGGAAAGTCCAAGGCAACAATTAAAGACTACCTTAATATTACAAAAACCTACGAGGAAATGGAAGAAACTGCTTTCTGCTGCGAACTTCCAAATCAACAGGTATACAAAACGAAAATAACCCCTGTACTTATAAGCCCCAACTTCCTTGACTGCAGCAACATTTCATTTAAAGGAGAGGGCATAACAGAGGTTATGGAAAACTCCAGAGAAAAAACCGCTGTTATAAGCGAAAGTTTTGCAGATAAACATTTTTACGGCAGTACCGCCATTGGCAAAACATTTATAATGGACGATACCCGCTACAGGGTTACGGGAATTTACGATGATAAAAATACGAACCTGAACAATCTTTTTAAGGACGGCAAGGAAAGGATATATATTAACTATACGGGAATTGAAGAATATAAGATCCAAAACCTTACATCAATCCTATGCAATACGGACAGCAAAGCTGCAAGAATGTTTCCCAAATTGGGATTTAAAAACTTTGCAAGGGTTGATTTTAGGGAAAAGAATATGGCTGTAAATAATTTTACCGTTATACTCTGCTTTGTACTCACTGTTATAATCAGCGTGTATCTTATAAAAATATGGACATTTTCCTTTTCCTCCACAATAGACTTTTTAAAAAAGAAGTCAGAAAAACAGTATATCCTGGGACTTATAAGAAAAAATCTTCCCTCCCTTTTGTTAAGGCTCATTATCCTTTTGGGAATACCCGCAGGCATCTTCCTTTTGTTTGTGCTTTGCTTTAGGAACTTCCACCTTGTGGAAAGCTATATTGACAAGGACAATCTTTTTAGCATTTCCCATATGATTGAACAGCTTGGCATAACCCTGCAAAGGGAAAACACCACACTTTTTGCCGGCAATTCCTTCCCTATGAATTTGTATAACGGAACACTTATTATTTTAGCAGGACTCACCCCCGTCATTGTGGTACTGTTCTTCTTTACCCTTTACAGCGGAATAAGCGCTGTCAGGGAAATAAAAACAGGATACTCTGTAATTATGGGAATCTTTCTTTTTATTACAGTCATATCCCTTATAATAAGCCTTACAAGCGGATATTCCTATTCCTTTTTTGAAATTATAGCCCTGTTCACAGGAGTATTCCTCCTTTGGGGAACAAACTCTATAGTGAGAAATTTAAAAAAATAATAAATTATCCCCATTTGCATTTTTTACTGCAAACGGGGATAATTTTATTTAAACATATATGAGGCTGTATCAACCATTTCTTCCATTGCGTGTATGGCCTTATTCATTTTCTTTTTCATAGGCTTTTTCATTTTACCGTCTAAAATCTTTTCACCAATCATACCTACTGCAATACCTGATGCCATACCTACGAACATTCCCTTAAACATTCCTGAACTACTCACAAAATCACCTCCTGTTACTAATATTATTCCTCCTGCAAAATTGTCTATAACAGAAAAAGTGAGGCAAGGTTTTCACACAAAAATTGCAATTAATTTTATTTTGCCTTATAATCGAATAGAGGTGATAATTTTGTCAATACTTAACATAGTAATGGTTGAACCGGAAATTCCCCAAAACACAGGAAATATTGGACGAACCTGCGCCGCCACAGGGGCAAGGCTTCACCTTGTAAAACCCCTGGGATTTAAGACAGACGACAAAACCCTAAAGCGTGCAGGCCTTGACTACTGGCATATGCTGGACATAACATATTACGACAGTCTTCAGGATTTTCTTGAAAAAACCAAGGGTGGTAAATATTTTATGTATACAACAAAAGCCCTTAACAGATATGTTGATGTAACCTATCCGGACAACTGCTATCTGCTTTTTGGCAAGGAAACAAGGGGACTGCCCGAACACCTGCTTTTACAGCACAAGGATGACTGCGTCAGAATACCTATGGTAAAGGACGCAAGAAGTCTGAACCTTAGCAACTCTGTTGCAATAGCGGTTTATGAAGTTTTAAGGCAGTGGGATTTTCCACAGCTTCTCACACATGGACAACTTCACAGACATAGCTGGGATTAATCTTAAACATAAATTTTTCTATAAATATATTTTTTCTGTATCAAGTTAGGATTTGCAAGGAAAAATATGTAAAAAAATCAGGATAATAATTGCTGTAGCTATTGAAACAATTACAAAATTGTTATATAATTAACTGTATCTGGGAATGTTATTCACCGGATATTCAGAAAGTTAATTTATTTGAAAGGATGTTTAAAATATGGGTTTAAACAAAGTTACTGTAGATGATGTGAACTATTCCGGTAAAAAGGTACTTTGTCGTTGTGATTTCAATGTTCCTCTTAAGGACGGCGTTATTACAAACGACAACAGAATTACTGCCGCTTTACCAACAATCAAAAAGATTATGAACGACGGCGGTAAGGTTATCCTCTGCTCACATCTTGGCAAACCAAAGAACGGTCCGGAGGAAAAATTTTCACTTGCACCTGTTGCAGTCAGACTTTCAGAGCTTTTGGGCAAGAATGTTGTTTTTGCCGCTGATGATGAAGTTGTAGGCAAAAATGCAAAGGCGGCTGTTGAGTCAATGAAAGACGGAGATGTTGTTCTCCTCCAGAACACAAGATTCAGAAAAGAAGAAACAAAGAACCTTGAACCTTTTTCAAGCGAACTTGCATCTCTTGCAGACTGCTATGTAATGGACGCTTTCGGTTCAGCCCACAGAGCACACTGCTCAACTGCAGGTGTTACAAAACACATTAAGGACACAGCAGTCGGCTACCTTATGCAAAAGGAAATCGACTACCTGGGCAACGCTGTTGAAAATCCGGTAAGACCTTTTGTGGCCATTCTCGGCGGTGCAAAAGTTGCCGACAAGCTCAATGTTATTTCAAACCTTTTGGAAAAGTGTGACACACTTATTATTGGCGGCGGTATGGCTTATACATTCCTGAAAGCCAAGGGCTACGAAGTAGGAAAATCTCTTGTTGACGACAGCAAAATTGACTACTGTAAAGAAATGATGGAAAAGGCAGAGAGCCTTGGCAAACAGCTCCTCCTCCCCATTGATACCACAGTTGTAAAGGATTTCCCTGACCCAATCGACGCTCCCGTTGATGTGGAAGTTGTAGACGCTACAGCAATTCCTGCCGACAAGGAGGGTCTTGATATCGGTACAAAGACACAGGAACTCTTCGGCAACGCAGTTAAGTCAGCAAAGACTGTTGTTTGGAACGGACCTATGGGCGTGTTTGAGAACCCCACCCTTGCAGCCGGTACAATCGCAGTTGCCAAAGCCCTTGCTGAAACAGACGCAACAACAATTATTGGCGGCGGTGACTCTGCTGCTGCTGTCATTCAGCTTGGATTTGCAGACAAGATGAGCCACATCTCCACAGGCGGCGGAGCATCTCTTGAATACCTGGAGGGAAAGGTTCTTCCCGGTATTGATGTTATTGCAGACAAGTAATAAAACCTTAAATTAATACACAAAGGGGCGGACAAAATGTTCGCCCTTAACACATAATTTTACATATTGCAGAAGTGCCTGCAATAGAGAAAGGAAATCTAAAATGGATAAGAGTAAAAGAAAGGCAATTATTGCCGGTAACTGGAAAATGAATAAAACCCCCTCAGAGGCTAAAGCTCTTCTTACAGAACTTGCCCCAATGGTTAAGGACGCAGATTGTGAAGTTATTGCCTGCGTGCCTTATGTTGATATTGCTGTTGCAGTGGAAACAACAAAAGGTACAAATATTAAAATCGGTGCAGAAAACTGCCACTGGGAAGAAAGCGGTGCATACACAGGGGAAATTTCCACAGGTATGCTTAAAGAATTAGGCGTTGAATATGTTGTTCTCGGACACAGCGAAAGAAGACAGTACTTTGGAGAAACAGACGAAACTGTCAACAAGAGGACAAAAGCTGTCCTTGCTTCAGGCTTAAAGCCTATTGTCTGTGTAGGAGAACTTCTCTGGGAAAGAGAATGTGACATTACTGAAGAAGTAATTGCAAGACAGATTAAGCTGGACCTCTTTGATGTATCCGCTGAAGATGTTAAAAACACCGTTATTGCCTATGAACCTGTATGGGCTATTGGCACAGGTAAGACAGCTACTGCCGAACAGGCTCAGGAGGTTTGTGCCTTTATAAGAGCAACTCTTGCCAAGCTCTACAGCCAAGAGGTTGCCGACGCAGTAACAATCCAGTACGGCGGTTCTATGAATGCAGGCAACGCAGAGGAACTTCTCGCTAAGCCTGATGTTGACGGCGGTCTTATTGGCGGTGCCTCCCTTGTTGCAGAAAAATTCCAGCCAATCGTAGCAGCTGCTTCAAAGTAATGAAAAAATAAGGATTGAAATATAATGAAAAAACCGTTAATTTTAATGATATTGGACGGCTACGGTATTGCCCCTGCCGGCAAGGGCAACGCAATTACCACAGCCAGCAAGCCTAACCTTGATAAACTTTTTGCCGAAAACCCTGTAACAACAATCGGTGCTTCCGGTATGGATGTTGGTCTGCCTGACGGTCAAATGGGTAACTCAGAGGTTGGCCACACAAATATTGGTGCCGGCAGAGTTGTTTATCAGGAGCTTACAAGGATTACAAAGTCCATTAAAGAGGGAGAAATAGACAACAACCAGGCAATTAAAAAGGCTATTGACAACGCAAAGGAAAATAATTCCTCCCTGCACTTTATGGGACTTTTATCAAGCGGCGGCGTTCATTCTCACAACACCCACCTCTACGGACTTCTTGCCCTTGCAAAAAAGGCTGGACTTAAAAAGGTTTATGTTCATGCCTTTCTTGACGGTCGTGATGTTCCCCCCTCATCAGCTAAGGATTTTATTATTGAGTGCGAAGAAAAAATGGCTGAAATCGGCGTAGGTAAAATTGCCACCATAAACGGCAGATACTATGCTATGGACAGAGATAACCGTTGGGAAAGAGTTGAAAAGGCATACTCCGCCATGGTATACGGTGAGGGCGAAAAGGCGTTGACAACTACAGAGGCTATACAAAATTCCTATGACAACGGTATCACCGACGAGTTTGTCCTGCCAACAGTAATAGAGGGCGGCGATACAATTAAGGAAAACGACTCCGTTATATTCTTTAACTTCCGTCCCGACAGAGCCAGGGAAATTACCAGAACTCTTGTTGATGAAACCTTTGACGGCTTTGAAAGGAAAAAAGGCTTCTTCCCCATTACATTTGTATGTATGACCCAGTATGACGCTACAATGCCAAATGTATATGTTGCATTTAAGCCACAGTCACTTGCCAATACAATAGGTGAATATGTATCAGACAAGGGGCTTACACAGCTTAGAATTGCCGAAACAGAAAAATATGCCCATGTAACATTCTTCTTTAACGGCGGTGTTGAAAAGCAGTACGATAGGGAGGACAGAATACTTGTTAAATCTCCAAAGGTCGCAACCTACGACCTTAAACCGGAAATGTCCGCCTATGAGGTAACTGACAAATGCTGTGAGGCAATTAAAAGCGGCAAGTACGATATGATTATACTGAACTTTGCCAACTGTGATATGGTAGGTCATACAGGCGACTTTGACGCAGCCGTTGCCGCTGTTCAGGCGGTTGACGAATGTGTGGGAAAAATTGTTTCCGCCATTACGGAAATGGAGGGTGTTGCCCTCATTACAGCCGACCACGGAAATGCAGATAAAATGTATGAGGAGGACGGCTCCCCCTTTACAGCCCACACCACAAATCCTGTTCCTTTCTGCGTAGTTAATTATCCCTGCACACTTCGTGAGGGTGGCAGACTTGCAGATATTGCTCCTACAATGCTTAAAATTTTAGGACTTCCTCAGCCGGAAGAAATGACAGGAATATCAATTATAGAATAAACCCATATTTTCATAAATTAATCCTCTGTAATTTCTACAGAGGATTTTCTGTTTATATTGCCCAAATTTTACTTGGTATTTTTTTATGCACCTTTATTGATTTGTTCATATTTTTTATTTATAATTATATGTATAAAGATATACGAGGTGATAAAAATGAGAAAGCCAATTTCAATATTTCTTGCCCTTGTTATGGCAGTTTCCGTATTCAGCGCCGGCTTTACAACAGTAAATGCCGCAAGTACAACGGTAAATGGAAAAACTGCTGTAAAGGGCGGATATGTTACAGTTTCCTACACCCTTAAAGCTCCCGAAAAAATGGATGATATTCAGGCAACTGTCCATTATTCAAAAGGACTGAAACTTACCGCAACATCATACAACAACAAAATGAAAACCGGCAGTTTTATTCACAACGAAAAACTTCCCTACGAAATTAGATTTAACTGTCTTTGTCCAATGAACAGGCCAATGGATTTAAGAAATAAAACTACCCTGATTACAATGAAGTTCAAGGTTACTGCCGCAGGAAAACACACAACCTCCTTTGATTTGCAGTGCCTTGACGGAGCCAGCAATAAGCAGTATGGCAAAAATCAGAACAAAAATAATTACAAAAAGCTTTCCATTGGCAGAGTGGAAAGGTTCTATGTATACTCCATTAGACTAAACAAAACTTCTCTTAAACTTAAAAAGGGCAAAAGTTACCGTCTTAAAGCTGCCATTACCCCCTCGACAGCAAGCAAATCCGTAAGGTGGACAACAAGCAATAAAAAGGTTGCCACCGTAAACTCCAAAGGTAAGATAAAAGCTAAAAAGAAAGGTATCTGCTACATTACCTGCACAGCAAGGGACGGGAGCAGGAAGTACACAAGATGTAAGGTAAGAGTAAAGAAGAGATAAAAAAGTTACCCTCCTGTGAATTTTCACAGGAGGGTTAATTTTGTTCTTTTTACAATTATGACCAAGAACCTATGAGCTTTGCTCCCCAGTAGGAACCATAGCTGGTAATTGTATATGTGGTTCCGCTTCCCAGTATAAGGTCCTCTGTCTGATTCCATACAGTATCGTCATTCCACTCGTTGACTGTAGACTTGCCGTCAAACCTGACGAAAAGAACCTTTTCGGCGCCTGCGGGAACCTCTATAGTATCGCCGGAAACAACATCTTTCCACACAATCAGGTCAGATGATTCAGACCAGAAGTAGGCTGCCCATCTCTCTGTGCCATCTCCAATTTCCGTTACAAACTTAATTGTGTTCCCTGTTATGGGGTTTGATGTTGAGGAAGTAGAAATGTCACTTGATGACGAGGAAATAGGCTGTGAGCTGTTTACTACAGATGAGAATGATGGAACCGTGTAACTTGGTTTTTCATCACCGCCAAAATACAGTCCAACATCAAAGGTGTCAATCATCTTAACTGCAAACTTCTGAATAGCCGTTGCGTCCTGAACATTAACACTTTCATCTCCGTTTACATCTGCTGCCTTCTGCTCTATTTCATTAAGGTTGATAATACGGGTTGACGCCTTTTGAGTCATTGTTGCGTCCTGAATATCAACCTTTCCGTCCATATTTACATCGCCGTAAAGTCTCAGGTCTCCTGTTCTCCTTGGTATGGCAATTACTGTAATATCAACATCGCCTGTAACATCCATATCAACTGTGTGGGTTTCCTCATTATATACCTGTGCAGTAACATCTTTATTGCCTGTAATAACCCTTACATAATCAATCTCGTATTCATTCTTGCCCTTAAAGGTCTTTGTAAGATGGTCCTTACAGGTTTCTGTTGACCTGCCGTTTTCATAGCCCTCAACATCCTGCATTGTATAGTATACAGTATTTGTCTCAGGCGTCGTTGCTGAAGAGGACGGATTTGTTGGAATATCCGGGTCTGTAATGTTCCTTGCATCAAAGGAAGCCTTGTCAACAAGAACTAAAGCAGACCTTGCAGGAACTGTAATTGTACTTCCGGATACTGTTCCAAGGTTTTTAAGTCCTGCGCTTGTGCCATTTACAATAGTTGCCCACTGGGTAGGAACAGCTACTGTAGATTTGAGAGTTACACTCTTTGCACTGCCTGTGTTATTAAGCAGAACTGCCGTCATACCCCATTCCTTTGAGGCGTTAGCAGTCTTGTTCTGCATTGTGTAGGCAATAACACCGGCAGGTGCGTCTACAAAGTAAGAGGCAGAAACTGATGTTGTTGAACCGTCGGAGAACGGACTGTAAACCTTACGAATCATTCTAAGACCCTTGTAGTAATCAACAAGGTTCTTGTACTTAACAACTCGTGACCAATCCATCTTATTAACTTCGTCACCGGCATTATAGGAGTTGTGGTCACCGTTCTTTGTCCTTGCAAATTCTTCGCCTGCCTGTGTGAAAGGTATACCCTGTGAAGTATAGGTATATACCGCAGCCAGTTTATTGGCATTCAGGTATTCTCCGTTTGAACCGTTATAATCCGTACTTCCATAGGATCTAAGTATCTTATCCCAAAGGGTAAGGTTATCGTGACAGGACAGATAGTGCACTATCTGTGAGGGAGCCTTGTTTACGCCCCACATTGAGCCTACGCCTGCCATACAGGCTGACTTCACGCCGTAATCGTTGCTTGTCGAACCTTGAATATAACCCTTGGAGTTATCGTTTACATCACCCTTAAGAGCACCTCTTGACTTGTCGTCAAAGCAGCCTACTCTTGCGTCCAGCTTGGTAACATTGTCTAAGATTGCAGCAGAGGAATTTGCAATACCGTTTTCGCCGTTCCATTCAGCCATCCATGGCTCACCGTACATAATAATTCTCTTGTCAATCTTATCAAGTTCCTGACGGATTGTATTCATTGTTGTAATATCGTGACAACCCATAAGGTCAAATCTGAAACCGTCAATGTGGTATTCGTTTGCCCAGTATTTGAGGGAGTCAATCATATATTTTCTATACATTACCTTGTCGGAGGCCGTAACATTTCCGCAGCCTGAACCGTTAAGGAATTTACTTCCGTCCATTCTAAAGTAGTAACCGGGAACTGTAAGCTCAAAGCAGGAATCCTTTGTATCGAAAACATGGTTGTATACAACATCCATAATTACGGAGATACCTGCGTCGTGGAGAGCCTTAATCATTGTCTTGAGTTCCCTTATTCTCACATCACCATGATATGGGTCAGATGAGAACGAACCCTCGGGAACATTGTAGTTATACGGGTCATAACCCCAGTTCTGACCGCCCTTTGTTTCATCAACTGAACCAAAGTCATACATTGGCATAATCTGTACGCAGTTAATGTGATTTTCAATAAGGTAGTCAATACCTGTCTTTACATTTCCTGCACCGTTAAGGGTTGTGCCGTGCTGTGCAACTCCAAGGAACTTACCTCTCTTGTCCGGGTCAACCCCTGATGTTGCGTTGAGAGAAAAGTCACGAACGGAAACTTCCCATACCATTGCGTCTGACTGGTATTCAAACAGCACATGTTTGTCATTGGACCAGCCCTCCGGATTTGTTGATGTAAGGTCAACAACCATTGACCTCTTGCCGTTTACACCGGCGGACTTTCCGTATACATCCCGTGTTTCATTTACCTTTCCGTTAACGGAAACAAGGTAAGTATAGTACACATTTTTAAGGTCCTCATTCCTAACAGCAGTCCATACACCTGTGCTTTCATCTTTGGTCATATCATATGTACCAAGTACATCAGCACCGGACTCTGAGTCCGAACCTGTCTTGTATAGTTTTACCTGAACCTTAGTTGCAGAGGGCGCCCAAACCTTAAAGGTTGTAGCACTCTTTGTGTAGGTTGCACCTAAATCTGTTCCGCTGTAAGTTTTATAGCTTTCGCCTGAATTAGTATATGTACCTGAACTTACCACGCTTAAATCAGCCCCAACTGAATTGTCATTTTTAGTCGCTGAAAAGGCAGAAAAGGTTATCATACTTACAAGCACTGCCATAACAACGGCAACCGATAAAGGTCTTATAAGTCTTTTCATAAAAATCCCTTCTTCTTTTTTTTGGCATAAACTATAGCCCATATTCATTATACCAAACTGATAAAAATTATACTACCATCAATTTACATAACAATAAGGTCAATTTTTTATCAAAATGACCAAATAAAAAGATTTTTACGGAAAAAGTACCTCAAACTTTTCCACAGCGACGCCCTATATACTAACATAATTCTGCATAAATTTCAAGTGGATAATTGTAAACTTTTATTGTATTTTAATATAAAGTTGAAATTATACTACATTTATGTCCTTTTTAAAAGTTGATATATAACCCTTCCCCCTACTGTCTGTTTCCTGTGGGGATTTTCATAAGACAAACTCATATCCCTGTATATTACTTCCCTAACCCTGTTTTGAGCATAGGATTTCAGTTCAGATATTCCTAAGGTATTATACTCACTAAGGGGCATTTTGTGAACAAGGTCTTTGCCGCATCCTCCTTCAAGGGCAAGGGGTGCAAAGAATGTCTTTTTCTGCTCATATCCCCCGCCTATATTTATTCTTGTCATCATCGTTCTTTTGCCCATATAGCCCACAAGAATATCCATGGCACTTCCGTTTCCAAGACGGCAATATGTTTCCCTTGTTACCTTTTTAACTGCTCTTTCAAGATAATCTATCTTTTCATCATATGTGGTTTTATTGTCCCTCATAATAAACTCAACCAGCCTTAAATAGTCCTTGCCGTCGCACACAGTAAGGCCGCAGCAGGCCCATATGATATTTTGCTTTTTGTCGGAAAAAACCTTTTGTCTGTTGTCATAATAACTTCCGTTCCCGAGACACTCCCTTGTATCCGACGCCGCTACTATTCCGTTTTCATTACCAATAAGACAAATATACGACATAAAAAACCTCAAAAATAAAGTCATAAAAAATTAAACTTAGCTTTGAATTTATTATATAACTAAAATTATCCCTTTACAACTGATAAATTTATTGATATTAAAATAATAATAATATATAATAAATATGAAAGGAATGGAGCATATGAAAATTTGTATTTTTGGGGCGGCAAGCGACAAAATTGACCCCTCATATATTCAGTCCACCGAGGCCTTTGCCTATGAAATGGGAAAAAGAGGACACACCCTTGTTTTCGGTGCAGGAAGCGGAGGACTAATGGGTGCCAGCGCAAGGGGAGTTAAAAAAGCAGGCGGAGAAATATACGGCGTTGTTCCAAAGTTTTTTATTGACGAGGGACTTGAGGGTTTGTACGACCAATGTACGGAAATGATTGTTACCGACACAATGAGGGAAAGAAAGAGGGTTATGGAGGAAATGGCAGAGGCATTTGTCATTGTACCGGGAGGTATCGGAACATTTGAGGAAATGTTTGAAATTATCACCCTGAAACAGCTTGGCAGACACCGTAAACCCATTGCCTTTCTCAATATAAACGGATATTACGACAGCCTTGTCAGTATGATGAACCACGCTACGGAAGAAGGATTTGTAAAGGAAAAGTGTTCTGAAATTTACAGCTATTTTAAGGATGCCAAAGAACTTCTTAACTACTTAGAAAACTACAAAGCCCCTGATTGGAGTCCCGAATATTTTAAAAAGGATAAAGAAAATTCTGTCAGCTGATAACAGCCCTTTTATATTAATACTTTTAAGGGAAAATATATACTTAAAACCGCAGGACAATATCCTGCGGTTTTTCTATGCCTTTTTTCTTTTTAGATTTAGGATTGCAAGAACGGAAAAAACAACTATTGTTCCACCGATGATTAAAAGGCTAATGTATGTTTTACATTCATTATCCCCAAACATAAAGGTTACGCCCAGATTTTCTTTAAGGCTTGAAAGTGCCTCTCCCCTGGCCTGTTCAGGCAGATTATCTGCACAGCCCTTTAGGGAGTCATTCATAAGAATTTTTCTGAAAAGCACTGCGCAGTGTGATGTTGGAAAACATTTAACAACATACTGTACTCCCTCCAGATTTCCAACAGGAATGTATATGCCTGTTATAAAGCCGATAAGGGCAGATGTTACGCCGGAAATTGCAGAAAATGCTTTCTCTGATTTGACAATACTTACAACAAAAAGAGCCATTGCCGTATTGGCAAAGGAGGTCAGAACACTCAGTGCCAAAAGCTGTATTACCATTGTAAAGGAAAGTGTAATTGCCGACTTGTAAACAAGGTATGCAAGGGTTAGAACCAGCGTTACCAGTGTCATAATAAGTCCTACCAGGGCGGAGCTGATTATGTAGCCAAGGGTAAGAGAGGTACGGGAAAGGGGAGAACAGTAAAAATCCTTGAAAATTTTTGTCTCCTTATCATGTATCATAGTGCTAAAGGCTCCCATTGCCGTAGTAAAGGAGGTAATGGAAAGCAGTCCCGCAACAACCCAGCATGACATCATCTCCTCTGCATTTTTAAAATCTTTTAGGGAGTCAGTATAGGTGTCTCCAAGAAAAAGAAAATACAACCCCACTACAATAAGTACCCCTAATAGAGAAAAAAACACAGCTCCCTTATCTCTGAAATATATTTTCAGATTTCTCCTTACCATACTGTTCATTCCCTTATCTCCTTTCCTGTAATGCCAATAAAGGCGTTATCCATTGTGCCTTTTTCCACCTCAAAACTATCTATGTTGTCCCTTACCATATCAATAATTTTCAGGGAATCCGTTGTCCTTTTTATTTTCACAATATATTCCCCTGCAACTTCTGTATAGCTGATTTTATTATTTTCAAAGGTTTTAACAAGGCTCCCACTATTTTTAGGGGTAATATGAAGGGTATTTTGGGCATACTCCTCCTTTAGCTCGGCAGGAGTACCTCTGGCGGCAATTTTTCCCTTATCCATAACCATTACATAGTCTGCCTCGGCAGCCTCCTCCATATAGTGTGTTGTAAGGAAAACAGTCATATTGTTTTTCTTCTGTAAATCATTGATTGTCCGCCATACATTTGCCCTGGTCTGCGGGTCAAGACCTGTTGTAGGTTCGTCAAGAAATAAAATTTTCGGTGTGTTTACAAGGGCTCTGGCAATATCTGCTCTTCTCCTCTGTCCGCCGGACAGCTTGCCATAGGGTCTGTCCATTATATCTTTAATATTAACTACCTCACAAGCCTTTTCAACTGCTTTTTTCAGTTCCTTGCCCTTTAATCCGTAAAAACTCCCACGGACAGCCACATTTTCCTCAATGGTAAGGATTGGGTCAAGAACGCTGTCCTGAAATACAATTCCTATCCTACTTCGGATTTCATTGTCCTCACTGCCTATTGCAAAGCCGTCTACTGTAATACTGCCCCTGTCCGGTTCAAGGTAGGTACAAATCATATCAATAGTTGTACTTTTACCTGCACCGTTTGGGCCAAGCAGTGCAAAAAGTTTACCCTCTTCCACATAAAAATCTATACCCCTAACTGCCTTTACATCTTTAAATGACTTTTCAAGGGATTTCACTTCAACGATTTTATTCACTTTCTTTCTCCCTCATTTCCATTAGCTTTCTGTTAATACGGTTTGAATCTCCAATGTTTCTGGCAAACATTATAAAATATACAGCCAAATATATTATTGCAATAATAATCAGGGTGCCCAGTGTCCAATAGGAGTTTATGGGGAACCAGTGAAAAAGCCACCCTCCCTCTATAAACACTGTGCCAATTACAATGCACAATGCAATCAGGTGGGACTTTATTCCCTCAATTTTTTCCATTATAAGGTTGATTAAAAAGAACAAAAGAGAAATTGTAGTTGCCACAGCAAAGTGTTCCATTGAAATATTCAGATAGAACGCTCCATCTTCACTTAAAGTGTTAAAGGTACTGTAAAAAACACCGAGAATCACGGACATAACAGTAAATATTACACAGTCTAGAATTATATAGCGCTTTATTTTATTTAACATAGACTCACCTCATATACCAAATTTCTTTTTAAAGCCCGCCACATAGTGACGGTTGATTATTAACTTTTCGCCGTTCAGCATTGTTGCCTCAAATCTTCCGTTGAGAAATGGTCTTACGCTTTTTAGCTTTGCAATATTTGCGATACAGCTTTTGCTTATCCTTACAAAAGAACTTTTCTCCACCATTTCTTCAATTTTAAACAGTTTGAATTTTGTATTATACACTTTCTCTTTAGTGTATATATAGCTGTTGTCGTCAACGCTTTCAAAGTAGTAAATATCCTCAAAGTTAATGTTCATACTGCTACCGTCCAGCTCCGCCGGAATTTTACTGCCAAACAGCCTTACAACTTTAATTATTTCTTTTACCTCTTTTGTTTCCTCACTGTATTCAACTGTAACACAGGGCTCTGTAAACCTTTTGTCCTTTAGTATTCTTAACTTCATTTCATAACCCCTTTCGGTATTTTTACTCTACCACAACAAAAAAATAAATTCAACAAAATACGGGCAAGATACATCAAACCCGGGGTAAGTTGCATTTTTAGACTACAAAAAGGGACCGCCCAAGGCAGTCCCCCTAATAACTAATAATGTTAAAATAATTTTGGAATATATTGTGCCGTAACACTTCCATCGGCAAATACATTGGTAGTCCCCTCATAACCAAGGGTGTCCG
>CANROX010000004.1 GCA_947632335.1 uncultured Clostridia bacterium | reverse complement strand
ATAAACTCAGTCCTTTTAAATACTACCATTTCATATTTTCAATAACCTTAACTATTCTTGAAGAGTTGAGCCTGTCAATATAAGCATAGCTTGAATCCCTCATTGTACTGTACTCCGCAGTAAGCTCAAAATTAAGTTTTATTGATGCCTCTAAATCATCAAACAACTCGTCAAGGGTCAGACTTCTGTCGCCAAACAGGTCGTGCTCCATATCAATATATGAACCGTGAACCCTGTTATACATATCATAGTCAAACTGATAGAAAAGCACAGGTTTATTCATATAGAATACATCCCAGCAAACCGAACTGTAGTCTGTAATCAGGAGTTTACACTTCATCATAAGCTCATTGAGAGGTTCCTGTCCGTATGGAATAATTCTTATTCTTTCATTCTGAATATTAAAGTTTGCAATATAATCCTTAAACTTAGGGTGAATATAGAAATTAAGTGTAAGGTCATTGTCCCTAAGAATATTATTTAGTCTGTCACTATGGAGAAGCTCCGTATAGTTTTTATAGTAGTCGCTCTGTAGGAAATCTTCCTCCGTTGCCTCGTCAAGCCAGCTCCTCCATGTTGGCATAAGAAGGATTTCCCTTGTGTCTTGGGACTTATCCACAAGGTCGTCCCACCTTGCAAAGCCTGTAATACAAACATTTTCCGGTGCATAGCCAAATTTCTTTGTTACAATTTTAAACTCATCAACTGAGGTTGTAACAAACATATCAACTTCGCTTGCTTTACCTTTGCCATACATAAAGTCAACCCTTTTAAGGGCTGTTACGCCATGCTGTAGAAATACATATTTTTTATCTTTAAGTTTTCTGGCTATTGGAGAACAGTTTGGTCTCCAAGCGTAAATATGATTTCTTGAGTCCGAGGAGACCAGAAGTCTTGCGCCCAAAATATACACCATATGCTTTAGGGAAAGGAAGTCAATTACATTATTCTTATACTTTTTAACCCTTTCATAGTCCGGTGCCTTTTTATCAATAATGTAGTAAATCTCTGCGCCCAGTTTCTCCTCTACATTATTTTCCATACAGTGCTTAAAGAAAACACTTCCGTTATCCTGGGCACAGTTACAGTATTTTTCGTAGGTAAGCATAATTTTTTTCTTTTTAAGTGATTTACCGTACACCTTATTGATTGCAAGGGCGGCAAATTCTTTAAACTTGAAAAATCTTGAATCCATTTCACCCAACTCTCTTACCATAAATGCAAGGGAATTTATCATAGTGAAATAGGGAAGAAATACATCTATGCCCTCACTTGTATTAAGTCTGTAGTCATTACGGACAAGGACACTTCTCTTTCTGTATAAGTTGTCGTAAATTTGCTTGTCCGTAGCATAGATGGATGCAAAATACTGCTTATTATTGACGGTAAATACTGCAAATATATCCCAGATAACCCTCTTAATATCGTACTTTGTAAGGTCAAAAACACCTTTAAGATAAGTTTTTCCTTTCTTGGTATATTTTCTGCCTTTTACATAATAAATCTGCCTGTCCTCCGATTTTTTATATCTGTAGGAAAGCGCAAACTTATCAAAGTCATACTCTGCGTCGGTTATATCCACAATAATTTTGAGATATTTTCTTGTAAGATTATACTTGACATAGGGAACTGTAATATAGTTTTTGGAAAGTACCGCTCTTTCCCCTGTTTTTATATACATATATCCGTTTTGGCTGTATAGAGCAACAGCGGAAACAACAACATCTTTATCTATATTAAAAGTTGCAACCTCATTTTTAAAATCGGGAAGATTCTCGTCAAAATCATCTTCGCCAATATAGTTAATACCCTTTTCTGCGGACATAAGTTTTGATGAATAAAGATTTCCCTTATACTCAAAGGCAACGCAAACCATATAGGACTTTGTGGTAAAATCCCGGGTCATTGAATTTTTCATATTTGAAAAATCAAGGGTATAGGCGTTGTTGTCAATCTTTTTGCAGGAAAGAATAATTTTCTCCTTTGAGTTTTTGTTATAAACATAGAAACAGACATTTTCCATACCTGTTGTGTCAAAGGCAAAATTAACTATATACCGGTTTTCACTATCAATATGGTAGGTGCTGTTTAGGTTTCTTGCAGGAAATGTGTCCGGCAGAAGAATGTAATCCTCTACACTAATTTTCTCCGTTTTCTTTGCATAAGTAACAGGCAGAGCAGTAAAAAACTCAATCCTTTTAGAGTTTACTTCGCGCACTGAAATATGAGATAAGGCAGATTTCATTGTAGGAATATCGTGGGAACTGATTTGTCTTACCTTTTCAGCTAACTTTTTATTTTCAAAATCAAAGCCCACATAATATTCATAGCCGTCCACCACATAATACGACATAGGAGTAAGAATATCTCCTAAGGATTCCTTGATAATATCCCTTTTTATTCTGCACTTAAAAGTATAGAAGTCGCCTGAATCCTTTACAGAGTCCTCTTTTAAATCAAAATAACCCTGCTGAGAATTTTCATCTCTAATATATGAGCGGAGCTTTAACCCTGTTTCAGTTGCCCTATCATACTTTGTAAGCCTTAATTCAAGACAAAAATCGTCTTTATCAATATAAAAATCCGTAACATAGTTTCTAAACCTGTACGCCAAAGTTTTTTTCTTTGGGGCAATAACAAAACCAAATAACCCTTTTGATGTAATATTGGTTATAAGAGAATAGGTTTCGTAGTGATTAAATTCCTCTACAAACTTCTCTTTTTCTGCAATTACATCATAGTAAAGGAACTTAATATCATTTGTAGCTTTAAAATTCTTTTTAACATCTTTACAGTATAGTCTTGCAAGAATAATTTTATCGTCTTCTTCAAAGGCAATATAAGTCTTGAATTTTTCCACACTTATGTCGGCCTTTTCAAAGTCAAAACCATCAAAATCAATAGTCATAGTGTGGGTTATTTCGTTGTAGCTTCTATACCAAATGTATTTATTATGAAAATCCACTAAAGCAAATGCCACTGCTTTTTGGCAGTCCTTTTTCTGTTCCTCCGGAAAACTAACGGTAATAGAATTGTTCCCGCAGGAAATAAGATTTGCATTTACATACCCTTTGATAACAACCTGCTTGTCTGACAGGCCGTTAATAAGTCCAAAATAACTCATAAGCTACTTCCCTTCTGCAATGAAAAAATATACCATTTTCACTGTATCACCTTGCATTATATCACCAAGGCTACGCTATTTCAATAGTTTGCACAAAAATATAGTTTTCAATTCTGTAATAATTACCAAAATCTATGGGTATTACCACTCCATATTTTTAATAACCCTTATTATTCTTGAACAGTTCTGTTTATCTATATACCCGAAACTATAGTCCCTCTTTTTTCTCTGATTTTCTGTCAAGGCAAAATTATTATTTATACAGTTTTCTAAATCATCAAATAACTGGTGTAAATCTTCACTTCTATCCCCAAACAAATTATTTTTCATATCAATATAAGAACCGTGAACCTTATTATACATATCATAGTCAAACTGATAAAAAAGTGCAGGTTTGCCCATATAGAATACATCCCAGCACACGGAGCTGTAGTCAGTAATGAGCAGTTTACATCTCATCATTAATTCATTTACAGGTTCTTCACCATAGGGAATAATTCTTATTCTGCTGTTATATATATTAAAACTCTTTACATAACTACTGAACCTTGGGTGCATATAGAAATTAAGTTTAAGGTCATTTTCTTCAAGAATTTTATCTAGTCTTTCGCTTTTTAAAAGTTCCATATAGCCCTTGTAGTAGTCGCTTGAAACAAAGTCCTCATCTGTTGCCTCGTCAAGCCATATTCTGAATGTGGGCATAAGCAATATTTCCCTGGTGTTTTGGGATTTATCCACAAGGTCGTCCCATCTGGCAAGCCCGGTTACACATACTTTCTCCAAAGGGTAGTGGAAGTTCTCGGTAACAATTTTCTGTTCCGTTTTTGATGAGGTTATAAACATATCCACTTGGCTGGACTTTCCGTAGCCAAACACATTGTCAACCCTCTTTAGGGCAAGGACGCCATGCTGTAGAAAAACATATTTTTTATCCTTTATTTTTCTGGCAACAGGTGAGGAATTTGGCCTCCAGCCATAGAGGTGTTTGGTTGACTCCGATGAAACAATAAGCGCCGAGGCAAGAATATACACCATATGTTTTAAGGAAAGGAAGTTAATTAAATTTTTCTTGTATTTTTTTACCTTGCTGTAGTCCGGAGATTTTTTGTCAATAACATAGTAGATATTTGCATTTAAACTTTTATCAGCCTGTTTGTCCATGCAGCGGCGAAAAAATACATATCCATTATCCTGTGCGCACTTGCAATTCTTTTCGTAAGTAAGAATTATCCTTTTCTTTTTTAATTTATTTTGAAATAATCTGCTTAAAAAAAGGGCAGAAAACTCCTTGAATTTAAAAAATCTTGAGTCCATTTTTCCCTTTTCACGGACAATAAAAGCAAGGGTATTTTTCTCTGTAAAGTAAGAGAAAAATACATCTGTGCTTTTCCCATTCTTTATTTTGTATTCGTTTCCAAACAAAATAATTTTTTTGTTATGGAAACTGTCACAAACCTGTTTATCCGTTGCAGCTATTGATGCAAAATACTGTTTACCCTCAACATTAAATACGGCGTAAATATCCCATATAATCCTTTTCAGTTTATATTCTGACAAATTAAACTGACCGTTAAAATATGTTCTGCCACTCTTTTCAAAGGTTTTTCCCTCAATATAATATTCCTGTTTGTCATCGGGTTTTTTATACCTAAACGAAAGGGTAAAACCTTTAAAATCATAGTCTGTATCAGTAATATCAACCGTAATTTTTAATATATCTCCATTTAGACTATGCTTTACATAGGGCACAGAAACATAGTTTTTTGAAAGTACGGCTCTTTCACCGGTTTTAATTTGAATATAACCTCCGTAGTTGTATGTGGGGAGTGCTGAAACTATTATTCCGTTTTCACCGGTAAACCATACTGCCTCCCTCTTAAAATCCGGAACAAAATCCCTATAATCATTTTCGCCAACATATGCCGTACCTTTTTCAAAGCATCTCAGTTTTGCAGAATAATATTTTCCCCTATATTCAAAGGAAACACACAGGTTATAATCCTTTGGTGAAATGTCGTTGAGCATTGTTTTTTTCATATTGGACAGGTCAACAATGTAACCGCCGTCGCCGTGGAAAGAACAGGAAAGGATAACCCTTTCCGTTGAACCGGGCTGAAAAACAAAAAATTTAATATTGTCAAGGGGACTTGTATCCATTTTTATGTTTATGGCAAATATATTTTCTTTATAAAATGTAAAAATACCGTTAATCGCCCTCATAGGGAGCCTGTCAAGGCTGTAAATATATTCATCTAATGATTTGTAATCTGTTTTTTCCCTGTAATTCACAGGAATTACTGTATAAAATTCAAGCCTTCCGTCATCAACTATTCTTGAAAGAAGGTCTGTAGGTTTTGTGTAGTCTGCTGAAAAGTCATACAGGCATTTTTCCGTATACCTCTTAACCGCTTTTTGTGATTTAATTGAGAAATTCACATAGTAATTCTGATTATCTATGGTATAACATGACATAAGTTTAAGGGTTTCTCCACAGCAGTCCTGAACCATATTTCTATTAACTGTGCATTTATAGATATAGTAGTCCTGAAACTCCCGGATGCTGTCCTCCTTTAAATCAAAATACACCATATAGTACTTTTCATCTCTAAAATAGGAACGCATTTTAAGACTTATTTCTGCATTCTCGTACTTTGCAAGTTTAAGTTCTAAGCTAAAACAGTCCTTTTTTATTTCAAAGTCTGTTATATAATTTTCAATTCTGTAGGAAAGAAGTCTATCCTTTCTAAATACCATTAACCCAAAAAATCCGTTTACTGTAATATTGGCAATAAGAACATAGGTCTTGTAATGGTCATACTTCACAGAGTACCTTTCCTTTTCTCCTATTTTATCATAGTAAAGAAGTTTTCTGTTCTTTGTTTTGCTATAATTCTTTTTTACTTTTTTACTGTAAAGCCTTGAAAGAATAACATTATTTTCATTTTTAAATGCAAGATAAATTTTAAACTTTTCAATACTGGTTTCAATTTTTAAAAAGTCAAAACTCTTTAAATCCAAAGTAAACTCGTCTGTAGTGATTTTACAGTCCTCATACCAAAGGTACTTATTACTGTTGTCAACTACAGCAATAGCAACGGCACTTCTACAGTCTGTTTTCTGATTGGGAAATTTTACAGTAATACTGTAATCACCACAACTCAAAAGCTCCGCCTCTACATTTCCTTTTATTACAATGTTTTTATTGGGAAAATCCTTAAACAAGCCAAAGTATTTCATTTATTTTCCTCCAGAAATTTCTATCTCATTGTACCATAAAAAGGTGATCTATTTCAACCGGAATTGACAAAAAGGGACTGCCATTTGCAATCCCTTAAAATTACTCAAACTGACTTTTATATAGTTCCGAGTAAAAACCATTTTCCGACAAAAGCTCCCTGTGGGTGCCTCTCTCCACAACATTTCCGTCCTTCATAACAAGTATAAGGTCGCTTTCAACAATAGTTTTAAGTCTGTGGGCAACTACAAAACAGGTTCTGCCTTTCATTAACTTCATAAATGATCGAGTTATCCTCTGCTCGGTTACAAGATCTATTGAGCTTGTTGCCTCGTCAAGAATAAGTATGGGTGGTGGGTTTAGCATTAGCCTTGTAATGGAAATCAGCTGTTTCTGACCTATAGAAAGATTGCCTCCGTCCTCCCCAACATAGGTATCGTAGCCTTTACTTAGCCTTTTTATAAATGAATGTGCATGGCTGGCTTTTGCCGCTTCAATAATTTCTTCATCAGTGGCACTTTCATTTCCAAAAGCTATATTTTCTCTAATAGTACCGCTTTTAAGCCATGTTTCCTGTAATACCATACCCATATTCTGTCTTAGGGATTTTTTACTGACAGTATTTATGTCAACTCCGTCAACCATAATTTCACCCTTGTCAACATCATAAAATCCCATTAACAGATTTATTATTGTGGTTTTGCCGCAGCCTGTAGGGCCTACTATAGCAAGACGCTGTCCGCTTTTAAGGCTAAAGTTAAGCCCCTCTATGAGGGATACAGATTTATCATAGGAAAAGTCAACATTTTCAACTTCAAAACTGCCCTTAATATTTTCCGGAAGTCTGCCCTTTTTATCAGGATAAGGCTCTGCGTCAATAACTTCAAGCAATCTGCCTGCACAGGCGATAGCGTTTTGAAGTTCCGT
Organism: uncultured Clostridia bacterium; assembly: GCA_947632335.1. GTDB lineage: Bacteria > Bacillota > Clostridia > Oscillospirales > Acutalibacteraceae > Ruminococcoides. The sequence goes on along the minus strand of CANROX010000004.1, from coordinate 73,750 downwards.
AATAACCCCCGTTATATCATTAAAGGGCTTTGTGTACTGGTTTGCGTAAGCAAGGGAGGCTGAAAGATTACCAACGGTTATTCCTCCTGCCACTGCAAAAAATGCACCGCCTAAGCCTACAGCGGCGTATACCATAGAGTTTACAAATCTTGTTCCGGGATTTGTAATAGAAGAGAAAAAGGTTGCCTTTAAAGAATCTCTGCCCAGTTCCTCATTTATTTCATCAAAATCTTTACAGACTTTATCCTCCTTATGGTAGGATTTCACCGTCTTAATATTGCTTATCATTTCCTCAATATGGGCTGTAGCCTTGCCTCTTTGTATGCTTTGCTTTTGGAAATACTTATAGGTTTTCTTCGATATAAATTTACTTACAAACAGGGAAAGAGGTGTGAGAATTACAACAATAAGGGCTATCCATACATTAATTGTAAACAGGAAAAACAGAGTTCCCACAATGGTCATAACCCCTGAAAAAAGATTTTGAAAACCAAGTATAAGCCCATCGGCAAACTGCTCCGCATCAGCAATCACCCTGCTTACAATATCCCCTACCTCCTGTGTGTCAATATAGGAAACAGGAACATTCTGGAGGTTTTCAAATGCCTCCTCCCTCATATCCTTAACAGTTCCGTTTGAAATTTTATTATTAAAGATATTTGCTATATACTGGCTTATGCCCCCTGCTATAAGGGCAATAAGAATGTAACTCAGGGAAACCATAAGACTTTTAAAGTTTACATTACCTTTCCCCACAATATCGTCTATTGCCCGACCTGCAAGAACAGGAATATACAGTGAACAAATTGTTGTAACGGTTGTAAGTACAAAAGATGATATAAATGACAGTTTGTACTTCATTATATATTTCAATACTCTTTTTATTATAAATGAGCTTTTCATCAGGACACCTCCCTGTTACAGGAAATGTATATATCCTTGTATTCACTGCAATTTTCAAGAAGTTCATTATGGGTTCCAATACCCACAAGCTCTCCCTCTGAAAGGACAAGTATTTTATTACAATTTTGAATTGTAGATGTTCTCTGTGAAATTATAAAGGTGGTTCTGTCCTTACTGCTTTCCTCAAGGGCTTTTCTAAGTTTTTTATCGGTCTGATAGTCCAAGGCGGAAAAGCTGTCGTCAAGAATCAGTATAGGCGTATTTCTAACAAGTGCCCTGGCAATAGAAAGCCTTTGTTTTTGTCCTCCTGAAAGATTTTTACCCTGTTCAAGAATAAACTCTTCAAGACCCCTTGACTTTTTCTCCACAATCACATCGGACTGTGAAACTGCAACTGCATTTTCAATATCCGCATCGCTGGCATTATACTTACCGAAAGTAATATTTTCTCTGATAGTACCTCTGAACATAACAGCCCTTTGCATAACAAGGGATATGCTGTTATCCAGCTCCTTATCCGACATATTTAAAATATTTTTGTCGCCAATATAAACACTTCCTATGGTTGGCTCATAAAAGCCGCAGAGCAGGTTTATAAGGCTTGTTTTTCCGCTTCCTGTACCACCGATAATTCCGATAGTTTCCCCTTTGTCAACATTAAAGGAAATATTGTGAAGGCTATACTCCCTGTTATCGTTGTAACTGAGAGATACATTATGGAATGTAACAAGGTGATTTGTAATTTTGTCTTTTCCGGCAGGTTTTTTGTATTCTTCCATTGAAAGAACTGCGTCAACCCTGTTTTTACAGGCAAGGGCCTTTGTTTCCGTAATAATAAGGTTTGCCAATTTTATAAGCTCCACAAGTATTTGGGACATATAATTATAGAGGGCAACAACAGCACCTTGTGTAATAATTCCATAGTCAACCCTTACAGCGCCTGCATAAATAAGAGCTATAATACCCAGGTTAATTACCACAAATGTTGCAGGGTTCATAATAGATGAAATGGCATTGGAAATTTTTTGGAGTTTAAGGAGTTTTGCGTTTTCCCCTTTAAATGCCTTTACCTCATTTTCTTCCTGTGTAAATGCTCTTATTACCCTGACGCCCTTTATATTTTCCTTGGTATGCAACAGTACATCGTCAAGCTGATTTTGTACCAGCTTGTACTTAGGAATTGTAAAAAACATTACAAGGAATACTATCAGCGAAAGAAGTAATGCAACCACCGTGAAAATATGGGCGGTTTTAAAATCAACATAATATGCCATTATTACCGCCCCCACTACTATAAACGGGGAACGCAGTAAAAGGCGAAGGAACATATTGATACCCGTTTGTATCTGGTTTACATCGCTGGTCATTCTGGTAATAAGAGTAGCTGAACCTGTGTCGTCAATCTGCTTAAAACTAAGGGACTGAATTTTTCTAAACAGAGCGCTCCTAAGTTTTGTACCTGCCCCCGTTGCTGCCCTTGCAGCAAAATACTGCGCCGTTATAGAGGAAACAAGTCCTACCACCGCAAGGAGTACAAGGAGCAAACAACGCATTATAATGTATCCCTTATCGCTGTTTCTAATACCGTTATCAATAATATCCTTAACAACGAGGGGGACAAAAAGCTCAAAGGAGGCCTCCAACAGTTTGAAAGTCGGGGCAAGAATAACTTCCTTTTTATAAGATTTTAAGAATGATAAACTCTTCATTTTCTTTCCTTAATCTGTAGTAAAGTTTCAGCCGCCATAAGGCGGCTGAGGTGTATTATAAGCTGTTTATAGTATTTACAATTCTCTCTTTCATTATGTCTTTGCCAATAATTTGGCAAATTGTACATAGGTCCGGAGTGTTTGAAAGTCCCGTAACAGCAATTCGGATAATTTCAGAAACCTGTGCAACAGAACCTTTAAACTTTTCCGGTTCTTTCTTATATGCCTTCATATCCGTTGTAAAACCAAGTTCCTCTGCCAAAACCTTTACCTTGCTGAACCACTGTGAGTTATCGTCTTTTTCATCATAGGTCTCAAGATATTTTGTGAGGACAGCCTTCACTGTTTCATTATCATAGGGATATTGTGTGGCAGGCACAAATGTGTCATCAAAGAAATAGGAAAGGCTTGCCATAATCTGTTTTGCATAGGCAAAGTCCTTTCTTCTTCTCTTTTGGTTAAGACCCATACAGAGCGTAAGCACCTGTTCCATGTACTCCCTGTTTCCAAAGTATATTTGGTAATGTTCTTTGTCATATTCCTTGGTCCAGTTTTCAAGGAAAGAATAAACTTCCTCAAGGGTCATTTTTGAAAATTCCTTTTTACAGATGTCGTGGAATTTCTGCAAATCAAAAAGCGCTCCGCTCTGGGACATTTTCTTTACTGAAAAGGGAAATTCATTAATATCCTTGTCCCCGTTTCTGTCGTGCCATTCTTCAAAGTTGCTGTTAAGAAGTGTAAGAAGATAAATTTTAACAGTGTATGGATGATAACCGTCCCGGCGGTAGAAGTCTAAGGACAGCTCCGGGTCTTTTCTCTTACTTAGCTTGCGCTTGCCTCCGTTCTCCATTTTCATAAGATGCGCTGTGTGAGCATATTTAAGCTGTTTAAATCCCAGCACCTGGTTAAGCTGAAAATGGGTAGGTACAGAGCTTAACCACTCGTTACCGCGAATAACAAGGGTAGTGCCCATAAGGTTGTCGTCCACCACATGGGCAAAATGATATGTGGGTACGCCGTCACTTTTCAAAATAACAATATCATGAACATTTTCAGGGAATGAAATTTTCCCCATAATTTTATCTTCAATAGTGATTTCTTTATTTTCGTCTCCCGGGGATTTAAGACGAAGTACCCACTGCTTGCCGGATTTCAAGTTTTCTTCAATTTCTTCAAGTGTAAGATTTCTGCACTTTGCCCATTTACCGTAGTAACCGGGGGTAGCGTTTTCCCTTTGCTGTGCCTCCCTTAAAGAGTTATTGTCCTCCTCTGTGCAGAAACAGGGGTATGCAAGGCCCTTTTTTATAAGCTCTTTTGCAAACACATGGTAATATTCAACCCTTTGGCGCTGGAAGTATGGGCCGTAAGTGTTGTGGCTGTTCTGCTCCTGGCCTGCACCCTCGTCAAATTCTATGCCAAAATACTTCATTACATTGATAATGGTATCAACGGCACCCTCAACCTTGCGCTTCAGGTCTGTATCCTCAATTCTCAAATAAAATATACCATTGGAAAGATGGGCAATCCTTTCGTCAGCAAGGGCAGAATAAAGATTGCCAAGGTGAATAAATCCTGTGGGTGACGGCGCCATTCGTGTTACCTGGGCGCCCTCTTTTAAATTTCTTTTAGGAAATTTTGCAAACACATCTTCCCTCGTCATTGTGGTGTTGGGTAAAAGTAATTCCGCTAATTTATTGTAATCCATAATATCTCCGCAATTTTATAAATTTTATTTCTTTATAAGAAAATTTTGTTATTTTTTCATACAAACATATTATAAGAAACAGCTTATGTTTTGTCAAGAATTATGGAATATTACAGTCCTTTCTGTTTGACATTGACTACTAATAGTGGTATAGTACTGTAAAAGAAAAAAGGTGATAACAATGAAAAAATGTGAATATTGCGGTAAGGAAATTTCTTACTTTGATATGCACTGTAATGAGGATTGCCAAATGAAAGCAGGCAAATTCTATGATTTGAGAGATAAATACGGAAAGCTGTTTACCGTTTTTAATACAATTTTTGTGTTTATGATACCCATTGGTGTTTTTATCGGTTCCGTTATAGGAGGATTTGCAGACGCCCTTATTGTAATAGGTTTTGTGGGACTGGGAATTATGCTTAATCTTCTTCCTTTTCCTACGGAAAGTATGATTAAAAAACATAAAATTCAAAAGTCTATGAAAATATGCAGAATATTCGGACTGATACTTGTTGTAATCGGACTTATAGGCGCAGTAATTTTTATTGTATTTTAAAAAGAATAATTTTAATATTTCGGTCAAAACTATTTTTGAAATCATTTATGGAGGTAATATAATGATTGATAAAATAGCTTTGACTCTTTTAATTATCGGCGGTATCAACTGGGGTCTTGTCGGCATATTTAAGTTTGACCTTGTTGCATTTCTCTGCGGTGGACAGACAGGTGTAATCAGCAGAATTATTTACATTGTTGTATGTCTTGCAGCAATTTGGTGCATTACACTTCTCTTTAAGGATACAGAAAATGCAAAGTCAATCACAGACAACTGATTCCATAAACCACACCAATATAAAATGGGCAATCCAACTGTTTGGACTGCCCATTTTACTTTTATCAAAAATTATTTCTCACAAATTGATTTTGTATCTCTGGCTATAACCAGCTCTTCATTTGTAGGAATTACATATACAGGTATTGCACTGTCCTCTGTTGTAATAAGTGCCTGTCCGTCGCAGGCTTCATTTGCCTTATCATCACACTTAACGCCCAGGGCTTTAAGGTAATCAAGCACACACTTACGCATAACTGCCTGGTGTTCACCAAGACCTGCTGTAAACGCCATACCGTCACAGCCTCCCAGTGCTACAAAATAAGAGCCTATTGTCTTTGCAATCTGGTAGTAAAGCATCTGGTGGGCAAGTGCTGCGTGTTCATCGCCTCTTGCCTCCGCCGCAGTAATATCCCTGTCGTCAGAGGATACACCGGAAATACCGTAAAGTCCTGACTCCTTGTTGAGAATTTTGTCCATCTGTTCTGCTGTAAGATGTTCTTTTTCCATAATATAAGTAACAACAGAGGGGTCAAGAGAGCCGGAGCGTGTGCCCATCATAAAGCCGTCAAGGGGAGTAAGACCCATTGATGTATCAATAACTTTACCGCCGTCTATTGCGGTAATTGATGAACCGTTGCCAATGTGGCAGGTAATCAGCTTTGTATCCTTAATATCCTTACCGATTGCATCGGCAAGCATTTGGGAAACATATCTGTGGGAAGTACCGTGAAAACCGTATCTGCGAATAGAATACTTTTTATAATATTCGTAGGGGACTGCATACATATAGGCCTTTTCCGGCATTGTTGAATGGAATGATGTATCAAATACGCCTACCATTGGTGTATCTTTACCGAAAACATCTTGTGCGGCCTTTATACCCTGTACCGCACCCGGGTTATGCAAGGGTGCAAGGGGTGAAAGTGAATTAATTTTTTCAAGAACAACATCATCAATAAGGGTTGATTCATGAAAAATATCTCCTCCCTGAACAATTCTGTGACCAACTGCGTCCACCTCTGAAAGTTTAGAAATAACTCCAAACTCAGGGTCGGTAAGCATAGCCTTAACCTGCATAAATGCTTGTGTGTGGTTGTCCATATCAACCTCCACCTTTTTAGACTGACCTTTATAGTTCTTATAACCTATAAAGCTGTTGCCTACCCCTATTCTTTCACAATTACCTTTACAAAGCACCGTTTCATCGGTCATATCAAAAAGCTGATATTTTAATGATGATGAGCCGGCATTAATAACTAAAATTTTCATCTTTTCCTCCTGTTGAATGATTTCTATTTATGATGTATAATAGGCACAAGACCTGCCATACACATATCTGTATATATTATATGGCAAATAGGGTTGTTTTTCAAGTTTATTTGGTGATTTTATGGTATATGGTGTAGTTTCCGAATTTAATCCTTTTCACAACGGTCACAAAGCTCTTATCAACAAAGTAAAAAGAGAGAGCGACTTACTTGTTTCAGTTATGAGCGGAAGTTTTGTTCAGCGTGGAGATATTTCTATTATTAGTAAGTATGACAAAACCAGGGCCGCCCTTATGAATGGCGTGGACTTGGTAATTGAAATTCCCGCTGTGTATTCCCTCTCCAATGCAGAAACTTTCGGAAGTTCTGCTGTGGAACTCCTAAAACAAACAAACATCGTTGACAAAATTATTTTTGGAAGCGAATGCGGGAACATCAGTTTGCTGTATGAGGCAGTTGAGGCTATCAGAAATCCTGTGGTACAAAACAGTATTAAGGAAAATATGGCTAAGGGTGAATATTATCCAAGGGCTGTACATAATTCTGTTAGAGAAATATATGGTGAAGAAATAGGAAATGTTTTTCTTGGCGCCAACAATGTACTGGGTATGGAGTACATTAAAGCAATTATAAATACCAATATTAAAGCGGAAACATTTTGCCGTACAGGCAGTGGACATGACAGTAATATAACTGTGGGAAACATAGCAAGCGGAAGCTATATTAGAGAAAATTTTTCCGAAAGAAATAATTTTATTCCCCCCTACCCTATTACAGATACTGCTCATATTGAAAATATTTCAAAGCCGCTTATTTATAAATTATCATCAATATCCATTGAGGAATTAAAAAGTATTCCCGATGTTGATGAGGGTTTGGAAAACAGAATAGCCGAGGGTGTTAAGAATTATAGTTCTTTCAAGGAATTATGTTTTTATATCAAGACAAAGAGATACACTATGGCAAGGATAAGAAGAATACTATGCAAGGCCCTTTTGGGTATTACCAAGGAAATATCGGAAAATCCTGTGCCATATATAAGAGTTTTAGGTTTTTCCGAAATGGGCAGTAATTTACTGAAAACTATTAATGAAAAATCAAAAATACCCGTTATTACAAGTGTCAAAGATGGCTACGAAAAACTTGACCAACCGAGCAAAAAGATTATGGATATTGATTTTCTTGCCACAAGATTATGGTCGCTTGCAAGTGACAACAATACTATTATCAAAAATGATTTTCAGTATGGAATAATTAAGGTATAAAATTATGAGGACTGTTTTGTGACAGTCCTCTTTTTATTCCATATAAGAAAAATATCAATACAACTAATGCAAATACCGTAAATAAATTAAAATTTACAATACCGGCAAATAATCCCCAAAGCTGATAAACAACAAGACATAATGAATATGCCAGTATATTTTGATATAAAACTGAAAATACAAACCACTTTATGCTTTTAAGTTCTCGGCACATTGTTGTTACCGCCATAATACAGGGTGAATTAAGCAGGTTAAAGAGCAGAAAACTAAGGGCACATATTGAATTTGGAAGTATCATACCCATATAGTCATTTCCACTTGTCAGCAAATTAAGGGTTGCAACTATATTTTCCTTTGCAAAAAAGCCTGCAAAAACCGACGCTGTACTTTGCCAGTTTCCAAAACCTATTGGTGCAAATACAGGTGCAATAAAGGAGCTTATTTCTGATAAAAAGGATTTTTCATTACCAACAAGGCAAAGTCTGTTTTGGTAAAATCCAGTATGCGACAGTATCCACATTACTGTGCACACCAGCACTAACACTGTACCTGCCTTTATTAAAAAGCCCTTTACCCTGTTCCACATATGAGATAATACAACTGATAATTTTGGCATATGGTAATTGGGAATTTCCATTATAAAGGGAATTTCCCCTGTTTTTTCACACCATATACCTTTGATGAAAAGTGATGAAAAAAGTACCGCAGCCACACCAATAAGGTACATAAGAGGAGAAGTCCACCACTTTCCTCCAAAAAATATGGTGCTGATAAGGGCGATTAACGGCAGTTTTGCACTACAGGGAACAAAGGGTGTTGTAAGTATTGTCAGCTTTCTGTTGGTTTCATTTTCAATGGTTCTGGATGCCATTATTCCCGGTACACTGCATCCTGTCCCAATAAGCAAAGGTATTATGCTCTTGCCCGACAGTCCAAATTTTCTAAACAATCTGTCCATTAAAAATGCTACCCTTGCCATATATCCTAAATCCTCAAGAAAACTTAACAGAAAAAACAGTATTGCTAATTGAGGCACAAATGCTATTACCGAACCAACTCCAGAAATTATACCCTCTGTCACCAAAGCTGAAAGCCACTCTGAACAGTTGATAAAGGACAAAAAAATCTTTACATTAGGTATAATTAAGTTTGCAAAAATATTATCATTTATTATATCTGAAAATGTGCTTCCCAGCAGTGAAACTGAAGTATAAAAAAGCGTTAGCATAATTAATATAAATACAGGTATGGCAGTATATTTCCCTGTAAGAATTAAATCTATTTTTTGGGAAATACCCGTTTTACCAGATTTTTTATAGCACTTTGAAATTATTTTTTCCAAGTAGTCATATCTTTGGCTTATAATTATGCTTTCCCCGTCATTATCATAGGTGTTCTCACATTCCTTTATATAATAGTTAATTTTGTTTAGCCCCACCCTATCTCTTACTTTTTGAAGTTCCTTATTATCCCCCTCAAAGATTTTCACAGCCACAAATCTTTTTTCTTTTTCGGAAATATTTTTTAATTCATTTTCAATTAATTTGATTACCCCTTCAACATCCGGCGAAAATCTATGTACGGGAACATTTCTTGTTGACCTTAAAATTTTTTTTAATACTGAAACTAAATTATCTATGCCCATTCCCCTTAGTGCCGATATTCCAACTACAGGTACACCTAAATTTTCTGCAAGTTTTTCTATACTAAGATAATCCCCATTTTTCCTTACAATATCTATCATATTTATAGCTGCAACTACAGGAACACCAGTTTCTATTAATTGCAGGGTTAGGTAAAGGTTTCGTTCAATATTAGTTCCGTCAATAATGTTAAGTATAATATCGGGATTTTCCTCAATTATATACTTTCTTGCAACAAGCTCCTCCGGTGAATATGGTGACAGGGAATATATCCCCGGAAGGTCGGTAATAATAAAATCTTTATCAGCTAACATTCTTCCCTGCTTTTTCTCTACAGTAACCCCCGGCCAGTTACCTACATATTGATTACTGCCGGTCAACTTATTGAAAAGTGTTGTTTTACCGCTGTTTGGATTTCCGGCAAGAGCAATTTTTATTTCCATACTTTCACCTGCATTTCTATACAAGCATATGGAATTTTTCTTTTTAAAATGCAAAAAAATAAAAAATCCACCCTCAAATGAGAGTGGATATACTTAAATATTAAACCGGATGAACCATATTTTCTTTATCGGCATTTTTGTTAATGCCTACCCTTTCGTTACGGCGCTTTTCAAAAAAGTCCTTAGCTACCTTTGGGAACATTGCATAGGAAAGAACATCCTCTTCCTTTTCAGCAAAAGTTTCTGCCTCTTTCTTAAGAGTTTCAAGCTCCGGTTCGATTAAATCAGCAGGACGGCAGTCGATAGGCTGCATATCTCCAATAATCTTTTTCCTAAATTCAGGGTCAATAGGTAGAGGCGTTGTACCGTATTTACCGGCAACCATATCTTTAAATTCGTTGGTAACCATCTTATATCTTTCACCCATAATTACATTAAATACAGCTTGCGTACCTACTATCTGGGAAGACGGAGTAACAAGTGGCGGATAACCTGCGTCCTTACGAACCTTTGGAACTTCTTTCATAACATCTAAGAGGCGGTCCTCTTTACCTGCCTGTTTAAGCTGTGAAAGAAGATTTGAGAGCATACCGCCGGGAACCTGATAGAGAAGTGCAGATGCGTCTGTTGCAAGCATCTTTGGGTCAATAAGACCGCTGTCAATATACTTTTGACGGAGTCCCATAAAGTATTCACGAATATCTGCAAGAGCCTTTAGGTCAAGACCTGTATCGTACTCTGTGCCCTGGAAAGCCGCAACAATAGATTCTGTTGCAGAATGGGAAGTACCGTTTGCAAGGGGTGACATTGCTGTATCAACAATATCACATCCGTTTTCAACAGCTTTCATAATACACATTGAGGAAAGTCCGGCTGTGGAATGTGTATGGAGCTGAATAGGAATATTAACAGCCTTTTTAAGGTCTTTCACAAGGCTTTCGCAGTTGTACGGTGTAAGGAGAGCCGCCATATCCTTGATACAAATAGAATCAGCGCCGATTGATTCAATTCTCTTTGCATAGTCTACATAGTACTTGTTATCAAAAATCGGGCCTGTTGTATAGCTTATGGCAATCTGTGCGTGAGCGCCCTCCTTTTTAGCGGCCTTAACGGCTGTTTCAAGGTTTTTAATATCATTAAGCGCGTCAAAAATTCTGATTATATCAATACCGTTCGCAACTGATTTCTGAACAAAATATTCAAGGACATCGTCTGCATAATGGCGGTAACCAAGCATATTCTGACCACGGAAAAGCATTTGGAGCTTTGTGTTAGGACATTCCTTACGAATTGTACGAAGTCTTTCCCATGGGTCCTCGTTTAAAAATCTAAGACATGCATCAAAAGTTGCACCGCCCCAACATTCCAGTGAATGAAAACCAATCTTATCCAGTTCCGGGAGAATTGGCAGCATATCGGAAAGAGGCATTCTTGTTGCAAGAAGTGACTGATGTGCATCTCTGAGAACTGTTTCTGTAATTTTAAGTTTAGCCATTTTTATCTTCCTTCCAGTTAATTAGCCGATAGTTACAAGTACCTTACCGGAGTCTACACTTTCGCCCTTGGAAACACAAACAGATGTAATTGTACCGGCACAGGGAGCGTTTATTTCGTTTTCCATTTTCATAGCCTCAAGGATGACAACTGTGTCACCTTCTGCTACTTTTGCGCCGTTAGCAACCTTAACATCAACAACTGTACCCGGCATTGGAGCCTCTACAGGTGTGCCTGAACCTGCCGGTGCAGATGCAGGAGCAGGAGCCGGTGCAGATGCAGCAGCGGGTGTGGGTGCTGATACTGCCGGTGCAGAAGAAGCGCCTGTTTCTTCTACCTGAACATCATATGTTGTGCCATTAACTGTAATTTTTAAATTTTTCATTTTTATTTCCCCTTTAACTTAGTAATTATTAGCCGATTGTTGAATGTTTTTTAGGAAGTGCAGTTACACGCTTGCTCATAAGCATTGTTACTGACTGACCAAGAACTGTACGAAGTTCATCTTCGTTTACTATGTTTTCAATAACACCGTCTTCAGCAGCCTTAAAAGCTGAAAGTGTTTCTTTTGCAAACTGCTCTGCAACAGCGGTCTGTTCTGCAACAGGAACTTCCATTTTTTCCGGAGCCATAAGATAAGCGGCTGCCATTTCGTTAAGCGGAGAAACTATTGAAGTCGGAAGTGCAAAAGTAAGGTCCGTCATAGCGCCTGTGCCTGCCATAGCAATATAAACAGTACCTACAGCCTTTCCTGTAATTACTGTAATCTTTGGTGTTGTGGCCTCTGCATAGGCATTTGTAACAGATGTTGCGGCGCCTAAGCAATCAAAGCCATCACTATTGAGAAAAGTGATAACGGGAATAGAGAATGCGTCACAGAAAGAAACAAGTTTGGTAATCTTTTTGCCGTCGGGTTTTTGAAGTTTATTTCCATTTGTATTTACAAAGCCTACAACTTCGCCCTGAAGTCTTGCAAAGCCTGTCTTTGCTGTTTCACCAAGATGGTCATAGACAAAAGATATTGAACCCTCGTCCATTGTCCTGCATACTACACAGGGAGCATTATCTTCCGGTGCAACTTCCTGGGCGCAGGGTGGCGTTGAAAGGTTGTTTGAGGGCATATAAAGGAGTAAATCCTTTGCCTTTTTAATAGCGTCATCTTTATCATCAGCCATAACAGCAGTACAGCAATTACAACCCTCGCCGTCATTTGTATGAATAGAAAGATTTGCATCTTTAACCTTAATAACAAAGTCAGCAGACGCCGCTGTAACAGCAGATGTACCAAGACAATCAGAAAGTACAACAGAAATCTGGGGAACAACGCCTGAAAGTGTGCTTGCTGCGTTAAGTAAATTACCGTAAGCTGTAAGAAGCTCGTTACCCTCCTTTAGCTTACCTCCCAAACTATCATAAATACCAACAACGGGAGCTCCGTTTTTAAGTGCAAGGTCATAAACCTTTTTGAGCTTTGCAGCCTGTGCCTTGCTCATTGCGCCTTTTGCAATATCCATATTCTGACAAAAAGCATATACAGGAAGTCCCTCAACCGAACCGTAACCTGCAACGGCCTCAGCATAGTTATCCCCTGATTTTGCATAGGTGTCAATTTCAATAAAGCTACCCTCGTCAAAAAATTCTGTCATTATCTTGTAGGCAGAAGTATTTTCAATCTGAGCCTTAGCCTGAGTAATTTTTTCAATACTCATCTCTGTTCCTCACTTTCATAAGTTATACTGTGGTCATAATAAAATACTACATTTATCATTATATCCCAAAAAGGGCTTAAATACAAGAAAAAAGTGTGCAACGAAAAATTTTTGCACACTTTAAATAATTGTTTTAATTTAAATTGTAATTTATTGTTAATTTGCTCAAAAGTTCAGTTATAATCCCCTTATTGTATATGAGATTTTACATTCACTATGGGTTTTTACATCAAATTATGACACAATATGACTTGAGGGGTTGGGATTTGCAGTCAGCTTATCAATTTCCTTCTGTGTTAAATCTCTCCAGTCGCCTGGTTTAAGTATGCCCAGCTTTACTGTACCGATTGCCGTTCTCTTAAGCCTTGCCACTTCAAGTCCAAGCTGTTCGCACATCTTTCTTATTTGCCTGTTTCTTCCCTCGTGAAGAAGAATTTCAAGGACAACCCTGCCCTCCTGTCTTGTAATTACACGAACTTCGCATGGTTTTGTCTTATAGCCGTCGATAGTCATACCAACCATCATCTGTGTAATCTGCTCATCGCTTACAGACGGTCTTACTGTTACCCTGTAAACCTTGTAAATGTCTTTCTTGGGGTGGGTTACAGTGTTTGCAAAATCACCGTCATTGGTCATAAGAAGTAAGCCCTCGCTTTCCCTGTCAAGTCTGCCTACAGGATAAAGCCTTTCTTCAATATCAGAGATAAGCTGGGCAACACATTTTCTTCCCAGCTCGTCGCTCATTGTTGTTATGTAGCCACGGGGCTTGTGGAGCATAATATATCTTCTCTTCGGCCTTGCCGTACCCTTGATACGCTTACCCTGAACAAAAATCTTGTCGTTTACAGGGTCAACCTTATCTCCGATTTGGGCAACTGCGCCGTTTACTTTTACCTTTCCCTGTCTTATCAAATCCTCGGATTTTCGGCGTGATGCAACTCCGCATTCCGCCATAATTTTCTGTAATCTTACAAGTTCCTTTTTTGCCATTAGAATAATTCCTTTAAAAAATCCCAGAAGCTCTTTTTGCTCCCGTTGTAATCTATATCTTCCTTATATGTAATAGGGCGTCTTTCAACTACCTTTCCATTCTTTATATACTCAACTGTTCCCGCACTATCCCCTTTTTTTATAGGGGCATAAGCAAAAGGTGGTATAAGTATCCTCTCCTTATATCTGTCCCTGCTATTCAGGGTAAAAAAGGTTTCTCTGTTCAGGTTTAGGGAGGTCCTATCCTTTTTTCCTCCCACAATATCCTGGGTAATAACCTTTTTATTAAAAACCTTGCTGTGTACCTTTGAAAAACCGTAATCGTACATTGATATATGGTCGTTCCAGTCACTTTTATCGCTGAGTGTTACGGCAATAAGTATTATACCGTTTTTTTCTGCCGCTGTAACAAGACACCTGCCGGCACTTTTTGTATAGCCGGTTTTTCCGCTGATACAGTATTCATAAGTTGACAAAAGTCTGTTATGATTTATGTAGGTAACAACCTTATCCTTTGGCTTTACAAAGTTTACCGGTCTGCCCTTACAAGCACTAATCTCACGGAACTTTTTATTTTTAATGCACTCTTTCATAAGAAGCGCCATATCATACGCCGTACTGTAATGGTTCTCGTCATCAAGGCCGGAGGGGGTAACAAAGTGGGTATTTTTCATACCTATTTCCTTTGCCCTTTTATTCATAAGGTCAGCAAACTTTTCTTTACTGCCGCCTATTGTCACCGCTGCGGCTGTGGCTGCGTCGTTACCTGAGGGAAGAAGCATACCTGTGCACAAGTCTTCAAGAGTAACCTGTTCGCCTACTTTTAGGTACATGGAACTGCCCTCTTCTATCATATCCCTTGTAAAGGTAACAATCTTATTGTCTTTCTTTGCCTCTTCCAAGGTGATAAGGGAGGTCATCAGCTTTGTAGTTGACGCCATTTTCATGGTCTTGTTTTCATTATGGCTATACAAAACCTTATTAATATTTGGGCAGTACAGTATTGAAGCGACCCCACTGGTTGACGGCTCTTCTACTTCCACTGCGGATACATTTACTAATACAGGTATCAATAGTAAAAGAGCAAGAATTATTACGGTTATGCGTTTCATACTACCACCTCATAGAATTGTATGAGGCAGAAATATCTTTTATGCAAAAATATAAGTTAGGGTTCAACCTCTGTTTCGGTTACGGTAATTTCCGGAGTTTTGCCGTTTTTATCTTTCTTTTTATCTTTCTTATCTTTTTTAAGGAAGCTTGTGACCTTGTCAAAAACATCGGGAACCATAGCTATAGCCTTGTCAAGGGTGCCGTCACTTTCACCAATGCCAATCATCTTAACCTGACCCTTACATACTGTAAGAAAGCCTACAGGGTTAATTGTAATACCTGCGCCGCTGCCGCCGCCAAAACAATCTTTTCCGTCTTTTTTTGACGGAAAATCAGAACCGCCGCTGGCAAAACCATAACTAACCTTTGAAACAGGTACAACTACTGTTCCGTCCGGCGTTGTAATAGGGTCGCCTATAATGGTATTTACATCAACCATTTCCTTAATTTTCTGCATGGTAACGCCCATCAGGCTTTCAATAGGATGTTCGCTCATAGAAATCTCTCCTTAATTTAATAGTTAAAATCTCATTTTTAAATATGTCTTAACTGCCTTTGCCGCTGCTTTTAGTGTTATTGAAAAAATATGACAAATTCTAATTGTTCCGTATAGTGAACAATCAAGTTCCGTCTTTGCCCCCTGTTCAAAGTTACAAAGTATATCTACGGAATAATCCTTTACATTCAGCCTTGAATAAATTTGTGCCACAAGCGGGTATACAACTGCACAAACAGCCCCATAGCCGGTTGCGGTATCCGACGCGTCCTCACCTGCAAAAGAAATTTTTACATCAAGATTATGAATAATAAATCTTTTGAAAAAACCTTTTAGAACACCGCCGGCAAGATTTAGTACATCTTTTAAAAGTTCTACAAAACCCGAAACGCCCTGCTTATTCCACAATGTTTTTAAGGGATTTTCCTTTTTCTTTTTTGGCTTTTCTTTTTCATCGGATTTTTTTTGCTTGGTTTTTTTCTGTTTTTTCCCTTTTCCCTTTTTCTCTTTTGCTTTAGGCTTTTTTTTCTTAGGGGACAAATCAATCTTAAAAAATAAAACCTTTATTACAATAGAAAGCCTGTCCCTATAGCCTGCAATAAGCTGTATGTTTAAGAGGGAAATCAGAAAAAGTAAAAGAAGTATTGATAATATTATGATGACAGCACACATCAATTATTCCTCTGTAACCATTTCTACTATTTCCTGAGGCGTGGCAGTTATTGTTTTTTCACTGCTTTCAACTTCTTCTTTCTCGGAATTTTCTCCTTTGCCTTTTGGAATCGGAGGAAGTTCCTCTATTGAGCTTATGTTGAAACATCTAAGGAAGTTTTCTGTTGTACCGTAAATAAGCGGCCTGCCCGGAAGCTCAAGCCTGCCCTGTTCTTCAATAAGTCCTTTTAATGTTAATGAACCTATAACACCCGAACAGTCCACACCCCTTACCTGCTCAACAAAAGCCTTGGTAACAGGCTGGTTGTATGCTATTACGGAGAGAACCTCCATAGCCGCCTGACTAAGGGGCTTTTTGCGGTTTAAATCCATAACCGTACGGATTTGCTCTGCATACTCCTTATGGGTGACAAACTGAAAGCTGTCCTTATACCTCATAATTTTAAAACCGTGGTTCTGAGAATTAAATTCCTCCGTCAGCTTTGTAAGAAGTTTCTCGGTCTCTTTGGGTGTAATTTCCAGAGCCTGTGATATTCTGTCTATGTCTACAGACTCGCCTGCTGAAAGAAGAATTGCCTCCACTGCTCTTTTCATTTCTTCGTTACTCATATATTATTCCTCAAAAGAACTAAATCATTCTAACATCTGCATTATCGCCCTCGCCCTCAATCCTAACTCTCTTGCCCTTTACAAGTTCAAGTATTGCAAGGAATGTAGCTACAAGGTCGCTTCGCCCCTGAGATGCTTCAAAAAGCGTTTTGTACTTTACAGTATTTCCCTTATAGAGCTTTCTCATAACCGTAATTATTTTGGAAGATACAGAAACTATCTTCCGGCTGACAATTCCGGAAAAGGCGTCCTTTGGAGGGGGCAGTTTTGCCTTGCCCCTGCCTACAGCAGATACATACGCTTTTGCTATGTCCTTGGCAGGGTGTATTCTGTCATAGGTCAAATCAAAGTTTATTTTGCTGGGTTCTTTGGTATAATAATCAAAGGAAATTATAGAGGCTAATATTTTCGAAATCTCTTTACAGAGTTGGTACTCAATCAGTTGACCTGTAAGCTCCTTTTGCAGTTCCTCTGCTTCCTCCTCATACTTTGGAAGAAGGATTACCGACTTTATATGAACAAGGCGGCTTGCCATCTGCAAAAATTCAGAGGCAATATCCATTTCTTCCTCCTGCATAAGTTTAATTTGCTCCATATACTGGTCAATTAGATCGGAAATCACAATATCGCATATGTTAATTTTATTCTTGGCAATAAGGCTAAGGAGCAAATCCAAAGGACCCTCAAACACATCTGTATGATATAAAATTTTTTGCTTTTCCGTGTTATTGTTTGTAACAGATAAACTTGTATCTTCTATTATTTCACTCATAAAGCCAAACCTTGGACCGACTTAAAACGCCCATAAAAAGGGAAGTCGTCCTACAAAATTAATACCCCCCATTATATAGGAGCTTATATATGCCAGTGGCACACTTAAAATGCCTCCCCATATAAGGATAAAAACTAAAAGCATAATATATCTTTCATATCTATAGAAAAATGATACCGCATTGTCAGGCAAAAACAGGAAAAGTACCTTTGAACCGTCTAAGGGCGGTATTGGAATAAGATTAAATACAGCCAAATAAACATTTATCTGAATGTAAAACTGAAGAAACATATATACATATGAACCAAACTGCGAATAATACACCCCGGGGATAAATGCCTGTAAACCATAAAATATAAAAGCACCTGCAAGAGAGGCAACCAAATTAGCCACGGGACCCATAACGGCAGTTACAGCCATACCAACTTTTTCATTTTTAAAATTACGGGGGTCAATGGGTACCGGCTTAGCCCAACCAAAGCCGATAAGAATAAGGAAAAGCGAACCCATCACATCAATATGTGCAAGAGGATTAAGTGTAAGTCTTCCACGATACTTTACAGAATTGTCCCCCAGTTTCATTGCCGTAAAGGCGTGTGCCCATTCGTGAAAGGGCAGAACAAGGAAAATAATAACCAGCATTGCAAGGAGTTGTGTGATTATGTAGGCAAAGTCTACTCCCTCACCCCTGAAAGCTCCTATAAGTTCTGACAGCATAATTCTCATCTCTTTCTTTTCCATAATACTATTCATATTATTATATAATAAAACCATAAAAATTACAAGGAAAATGATATTAATTTGACTTTTTCTTCATAAATTTAAAAAAACACTTGCAAAAATATAAAACTTCTGTTATTATAACATAGTTGCAAAGTGTAATTTGCAGAAATATGATTTATTGTCAAGGAGGTGCAGACACATGGCTAAATGTGAAATCTGCGGTAAAGGCGTTACTTTTGGTATTAAGGTATCTCACTCACATAGACGTTCCAACAGAACTTGGAAGCCTAATGTTCAGAGAGTTAAGGCTATTGTTGACGGTCAGCCTAAGCGTGTTTACGCTTGCACCCGTTGCTTGCGTTCAGGTAAGGTTACAAGAGCAATCTAATTTACGCTTATACTTATAGTTGAAAGTAATTGACCATAACCTAAGGGTTATGGTCTTTTTCTTTTGTTAAAAGAAAATCAGCAGGATAGTACCTGCTGATTTTTTCTTATTCTATACCGGCATTGTCAACCATTGTTTTAATAATATTTTCTGCCCCAATAATTGCATCGTCAACCTTTGATATGTCCTTGGCGCCTGCCATAGCCATATTGGGCTTACCGCCGCCGTTTCCTCCTGCTATTGAGGCAACCTGTTTAACAATATCCCCTGCCTTTATGCCGTATGTTACCAGGTCCTTACCGCAGGCGCAGATGAATGTTACCTTTTCACCGTTTATGCCTGCCAGTACCACAACTGTCATTGGATTGTTGTCGGTTGCCTTAGATGCCAAATCCCTAAGCATATCTACTGTGGCGTCGTTAATTGCAACGGAAATAATGCGGACGCCCTTATATCTTTTTGCGTTTTCAAAAACGCCTTGGGAAGCGTTCTGTGCAATCTTTTTATTTAACTCGTCAATTTTCTTTTCTTTTTCTTTAAGTTCGTTTGCCATTCGTATAGCACCCTGAACAAGCTCCTTAGGATTGTTCACTTTAAGTGACTGTGTAACACTGTTTACAACCGCAAGCACGCTGTCAAGATATGTTAGCACGCCCTTGCCTGTTACAGCCTCTATTCTTCTGACGCCGGAGGCAACAGAACCCTCGGACTTTATTTTAAACAGTCCTATGTCAGATGTATTGGCAACATGGGTGCCTCCGCAAAATTCTATAGAATATTCTCCTGCATTAACCACCCTGACTCTGTCGCCGTACTTTTCACCAAAGAGCATCATTGCACCCAGTTTCTTTGCCTCTTCAATGTCCATTTCCTCAGAAACAACCTGGAGCTGGCTAAGGATTTTTTCATTTACAATATCCTCAACTCTTTTAAGTTCTTCATCTGTAAGAGGTTCAAAGTGGGTAAAGTCAAAACGGAAGTAGCTGTCGGAAACAAGCTGACCTGCCTGCTCAACATGGGTACCGAGAACTTCTCTTAAAGCCGCTTGCAGCAGATGAGCCGCCGTATGGTTACGAGTAATATCCATTCTCCTGTTGCCGTCAATTTTAGCCTGAACAACATCAGAAACCTTTACTATGCCACTATTTACTGTTACGCTGTGGAGGAAAATTCCTGTGGGATTTTTAGTTGTATCTGTTACATCAAGTGTTACTTCTCCGTTTTTAATAACACCTGTGTCACCAATCTGACCACCACTCTCTGCATAGAAAGTGGTTTTATCAAGGATAATTATACCATCTTCACCCTCTGTAAGGGTTTTTACTCTCTCACCGTCCTTGATAATAGCCAAAACATTTGCCTCTGTCATACTTACCCTGTATCCCTTAAAGACTGTTGCAGGAATATCATTAAGGTCGGTACTTTCGGAAATCCATGCGTCTGCACCGGCATTTTTACGGGCGTCCCTGGAACGCTTTTTCTGCTCTTTAAGGAGGGTTCTAAATCTATCAAGGTCAACCTCCATTCCCTTTTCTCCTACAATTTCTGTAATAAGGTCAATGGGAAAACCAAAGGTGTCATTGAGCTTAAAGGCGTCGTCGCCGGAAAGAACCTTTGCGTCCTCTTTCGATATAATATCCTCCAAAAGCTGTAAGCCCTGGTCAATGGTTTTGCTGAAATTGTCCTCCTCCGCTTTAATGAGTTTAACAATATAATCCCTCTTATCACGGAGTATGGGATATGCTTCTTCATTTTCTTTAATAACAGTATCAGCCACTTTATAGAGGAATGGCTTATTATAGCCTAAAATTCTTCCGTGACGGGCGGCTCTCCTGAGAAGTCTTCTGAGAACATAGCCCTTACCCTCATTTGACGGCATAACTCCGTCGCCAATCATAAATGTGGTGGAACGGATATGGTCTGTAATGACTCTTAGGGAAATATCTTTCTTTTCACTGTCACCGTAGTTTACACCAACTATTGATGAAATGTGTTTCATAATATTCTGTACTGTGTCTACAAGGAAAAGATTATCCACACCCTGCATTACACAGGCAAGCCTTTCAAGACCCATACCTGTATCTATATTCGGGTGGTCAAGAGGAGTATAGTTATCGTGACCGTCGCTGTCAAACTGTGTGAAAACAAGATTCCACACCTCCATAAAACGGTCGCATTCACATCCTACCTTACAATCCGGTTTTCCACAGCCGTGGGATTCACCTCTGTCATAGTAAATCTCGGAACAAGGGCCGCAGGGGCCTGAACCGTGTTCCCAAAAATTATCCTCCTTGCCTAGGCGAACCATATGACTTTCTTCTACACCCACTTCTTTTGTCCAAATATCATATGCTTCATCATCTTCCCGGTATACTGAAACATAAAGTTTTTCCTTTGGAATTTCAAGAACTTTTGTAAAAAATTCCCATGCCCAAGCTGTTGCCTCTCTTTTGAAGTAATCACCAAATGAAAAGTTGCCGAGCATTTCAAAATATGTTCCGTGTCGGTCTGTTTTGCCCACTTCTTCAATATCAGGTGTACGGATACATTTCTGACAGGTTGTTACCCTCTTTTTTGGGGGTGTAATCTCCCCTGTAAAATACTTTTTCATAGGAGCCATACCGCTGTTAATAAGCAGAAGGCTATTATCGTCCTGTGGAATTAATGAGAATGAGGGAAGTCTAAGACAACCCTTTGATTCCATAAATGAAAGAAACTTCTCTCTTAATTCATTAAGTCCTGTCCACTGCATAGTTCTTTCTCCTCACAATAAAACTTTCTCTGTAATATAAAAACCTGCCCCTGAAAATCAGGGGCAGGAAATTTCCTGTGGTACCACCCTTGTTGCAATACAGTATAAATGTATTACCTCTCGGAGTCTTTAACGCAGATTTACGCCATATTCATCATATGGAGCTCATAGGCGGCCCATTAACACATACTTAGGCAGTTTCACCGACCCCGCCCTCTCTAAAAAGCATATTGTTAAATTCTTCCTAATCAACGCCTGTTACTAATTTGTCTTTATTATTATATTCTACTGCATTTAAAAAGTCAAGGTATTGTTTATACTCTCTTTTTTCTGATAACCGAGGATTTTGGGATTTCCCTATCTGTCGTGATAGTCAGTTCCTCCATAGCATGAGGAGCGCTTTCCACAGGTTCTCCCCTTTTATTTATTAGTGATATACACCTTGTTTTAAATGGTATCCCTGATGGAGGAAGTACATCAAGCTCATCCCCCACAAGAAATTTGTTTCTCTGGGTAATATTTGCCGTTTTACCGTTACTATCTTGGCAAACAGCCACAACATCGTAATGACGGATATATCCGCCGTTTGAAGTAACCTGTCCCGGTTCACCGCCAAGGTAGAAACCTGTACTGTACTCCCTATGACTAATTTTTTCCAGTTCCTCTTTTATCCATGGTTTCAGGGTATAGCTGTCCCCCTCTTCCATAAAGTCATTGAGAGCATGCCTGTAGGCATTGGTGGTTACTGCACAATAATATGCACTTTTTGCCCTGCCCTCAATTTTAAGGGAAGAAATTCCCGACTTTACAAGTTGGGGTATATGTTCAATCATACACAGGTCCCTGCTGTTGTAGAGATAAGTACCGTTGTCCGCCTCCTCAACCGGGAAGAACTGACCATCTCTGTTTTCTTCATAAAGGTGATATTTCCATCTACAGGGCTGTGCGCAGTCCCCTCGGTTTGCATCTCTTCCGGTCATATAACTACTGATAAGGCATCTGCCTGAGAAAGACACGCACATTGCACCGTGGACAAAACATTCAATTTCAAGCCCCTTTGGTATTTTCGCCCTAATGTCACCAATATCATCAAATGTCATTTCCCTGGCAAGTACAACCCTTGACGCTCCCATATTATACCATGCCGCCGCCGTATCGGAATTGACAATACCTGCCTGTGTTGAGATATGCCTATCCACCTTGGGGGCATATTTTTTTGCAAGTTCAAAAACACCCAAATCCCCAATAATGAAGGCGTCAATTCCTATTTCCTCGGCATAACTTAGAAAATCGGGAAGAACAGCCATTTCATTATTACGGGGAAGTGTGTTGATTGTTATATATAATTTACTGTTATAGGAATGTGCAAGTAGAACGGCCTGTTTAAGTTCCTCATTATCAAAATTCTTTGAGGCTGTACGCATTCCAAACTGTTTTCCGGCAAGATAAACAGCGTCTGCCCCAAATTTAAGGCTGTTCACTATACACTCCATATCCCCTGCCGGAGCTAAAATTTCCGGTTTAATCATACATATGTCCTTTTATTATTCTATAATTGAGCGATTATACTCATGTTCTTCATATGTTGAGGCATAATATGCTTCACCGTTAGAGTCATGACAGAAGAAGTAATAGTCTGTGTTATTCGGATTAATAGCTGCCTCGATTGCATCAGAGCTGGGATTACAAATTGGTCCCGGAGGAAGTCCCTTTAGCTTGTAGGTGTCATATTTGCTCTTAAATTTCTTTCCTCCCTCTGACTTTGGAACAGAGTCCTTGTCACGGTAAGGATAGTAGATTGTCGAGTCAAGACCTAAGCTGGCAAAGTCTGAAGCATTACCTGAATTAAGTCTATTGAACAGTATTGAACTAATATTATACATATCCTTTGTGTTGGCGGCCTCCGCCTGTATAAGCGACGCTACTGTCATAATCTGGTCAAAGGTAAAGCCTGTATCCTCTGCCCTTTCCTCAACCGAAACCTTTTCGTCATATCCCTCGGCTGTACTTAGGGTATTAACATTCTTTGCGGCAAAGTTACTCAGCATACGGCTGACTGTAAGGGACGGGTCCTCGTTTTCATAGAATGTGTATGTATCAGGATAGAGATAACCCTCCAGCTTATAGTACCTGCCATTATTTTTTGCCTTGCCAAGTGACTTGATAAAATCGTAATCCTCATCAAACTTGTCGCTGTTGCACATTTTAAGGAATTTATCCTTGTCTGAAAGAACTCCTGCCTTGTAGAGTTTGTTGGCGATTTCCACCACATTCATACCCTCTGTAATTTGGACAGAAATTGTCTTTTCATTGTTGTAGGGACTTTCCAGATAGTTAATAATTGCCTCATAATCCATATTGGTTTCCAGCTTAAATGTACCTTTTTCATAGTACTTTTCAGCGTGTTTCATATTGGCATAGAGTTTGAAAAATCCCTTTTCTTTTATAATTTTATTCTTATACAGAATATTTATTACATCATCAAAGGTTGCATCTCTGGGAATTTTTACAACCACCCGATTATTCTCCGGTCTGGAAATTGCCAGCATATCGTTAATACCTGTAAGGAGAAATCGGGAAAGAATTACACCTGCCATAATAACCATCAACAGCCATATGAATGTAAAAACTCTTCTATTCTTTTTGGCTTTCCGTTTTTCACGCCTTTTTGCTTCCTTTTTTTGACGCTTATCAGCCTTTTTATAATCCTTTTCAATCATTTCCTTGGTCTTGCCGCCACTGTAGGAATTAATCTCGTCACTCTGTCTTGCACCACCTGACTTTCTCATAGTGGTCCTTTCAGAATGCCTTTGAGTTTCCTTTTCCGGTTCCTGTGTGTAAGGGGCGTCAAGGGCTGATTCATCAATATTCAAATGGAAGGACTGAACCTTCTTTTTCCGTTCTTCTCTCCATTTTAATTCATTTTCATTAAATTCATTATTACTCATATTGCACCTTCAATCAGATGTTTCTGGTATATCTCTCTGTAATGATAAGATTGACTTTCTTATCTGTTTCCTCCATGGGAATATCCACTTTAACCAGCGGATAGTAACAAAGGCCTATTGTTTTCCCTTGATAATGGGAAATAAAGCGGTCATAGTAACCTCTGCCATAGCCTATCCTTTTGCCGTCAAGGCTAAATCCTAAGCCCGGAACAACCAGTATGCTATTGCGAAAATCCAGTATCCTCTTACATTTTCTCGGGTCCGGCTCCATAATTCCGAAAGAGCCCGGCATTAAGTCCTGTAGACTTGTTATGTAATAAAAGTCTAAAATTTCTCCGTTACACCTTGGAAGTCCAACTCTTTTTTTATTTGCAAGAGCTGCGTAAATAAGTGCAGAGGTATCAATTTCTTCTTTCGTTCCGGCATAACAAAGGACGGTTTGCGCCCCGCTGTACTCCGGCGTCATAAGAAATCTGCTTATTATTTCAATATCCGCTTTATGTTTTATATCTTTCGGTATATTACTTCTAAGCTCTTTAAGGGCCTGTCGCATCTTAACCTTATCCTGAATTATTTTGGACATTGCATTTCCCCGTAAACCTTGTTCATAATTTCCTCACCCTTAATATTTTTAAGGAGTGCAAATCCAAAGCACACAGCCGCACCCGGACCTTTGCCGGTAACAATATTACCACACTGGGTAACTGTTTCTCCTGTATACTCACCTTTGCCGAAGCTGTCCTCAAATCCGGGATAACAGGTTGCTTTCTTTCCGTCAAGATAACCCATGTGTCCTAAGATAGACGGCGCCGCACAAATCGCACCTATTAAAAGTTTTTTATTGTACGCATACTTAATGGCGGACTGCACAGTTTGGTCATTTTCAAGGTTTAATGTTCCGGGCATACCGCCGGGAAGTACAACTGCGTCAATATCTTCAAGCACAAGGTCTGATGTGGAAATATCCGTGTTGATTACAATACCGTGTGAACCTGTTATTGACTTTGAGCCAACCCCAACTGTTGTAACAGTAACTCCTCCTCTGCGAAGAATATCAACAGGTGTGATAGCCTCAACTTCTTCACAACCGTCTGCTAAAAATACATATACCATAATTGCTCCTTTATCCATTGGAAAGTCCAATATAGACTTCATCAATTTTACAATCTGTAAGTTTTTTTATCATACCGTCCTCAGAGAGCTTCTCATTTTTAAAAAGGCTCATTGAGGCGGGGTAATTAAAAATAAATTTTTGTGCCTTTGAGTTTTTCAGCACTTCACCAAGGAGAATATTTACATTTTCCTTTTCCGCAAGGAACTCTGAAATTATACATTCTCCATTCTCATCTTTCTCTATAATTGCATAACCTTTATCTGTGCACACTATCTTCCCGCCATATATTTTTGTTGATGAAACAGAATACTTCATATATTCACTTGGAAAAATTAGTACATCGGTTTTGAGAAAACTATTCCTGAACCTTGCCATTTGGTTCACACCCATAGAGGGACAAAACCCACCGTATTCACCAATATTCATAAGGTCATCTCTGCTAACAACAACAGTTTTCCTATGACATTTCCTTTCATAACCAAGCCTGCCGTAGTATCCGTAAAGGTGTTGGTTGGCAGGATACAGTACAGAAAGTTTTTCTCCAAGAGCTTTGGCATCATCAAGAGAATAACTGATAAGGTGACGCATAATGCCCTTTCCCCTATGTTTAGTTTGGGTGGCGGCACCGTATAGATAATGCGCCTTTATACCGTTAACCGTACAGGGTATGTGGTACAGTGCAGCAACAATACTGCCCTCACTCTTTGCAATATATATCCTTAAATATTTGCTGTTAGTTCTTATAAAATTGCGAAATCCTCTGTAGGTGTCGTTAAAGGACTCAACCCAGAGCTTTCTGAGTTTTGAAAGTCCCTTTAAATCACCACGACTGTACTGAACCATTACTTCACCAGTTTTGCGTTATATTTCATTAAAAGAATATCCGGCCTATATGATAACTTGCTCTTTCGCAGGCCCTCAAGACCCATATCCTCTTCTCTGTTAAGATATTTATAGTCTGTTGCAGTTTTTGAAAATTCCTGATTAATTATGGGGTATCCCCCCTCAATAATAGACTTTTCAAAATGGACATCACACACATTTCCCCGAATTTTGGACGCTACCGTCATAGCTACCGCCTGATTATCCGCATATATAATTCCGCCAAAAAATTCAAGCTCATCAAAATGGAGGAAACCGTCCTCTATAGCACTGTAGTCCGAACCAAAGCTTTCACCGTGAATATCCTTTCTCTCATCGCACCATTTTGCTGCAATAAGGAGGGCGTCGGAGAAATTTTCCCTTGTAAGGGGCACATACCTGTAATCAGGATACTTTCTTACAAATTGGCTTATATGATTTCTCTTGCCGTGATATTTTCTGCCCTTAAGATATGCAAGGTTTTCCTGTAGATATATATAATCCGCACTTTCACGGTTTTCTTCATAAACAAATCTTCCGCTGAAATTTTTTTCCAAGAGAGCCTTGGTTTCTTCTGTAAGAAGTCCTATAAGGGGCTGTTCCACATTCCTTTCCTGAGCGTCCAGCAAAATCTCATTAACAGCCCATTTTAGGTCGGTACCTCCAAAAGGCAGAGTGTATCCGCTGGGTTTACCATTGTCAAAATAGGCCTTAAAAACAAAATCCTCTTTAAAACCAATTCTTATATCATAGTAATCACGCCACAGATAAGTATTTGCAAAGGAACAGTCGCACCCCATAAAATCTGTTTTATCCAGTGCCTTTTGAAATCTTGACTTGTCGCTGATTTCCGGTTTTTTAAAATCTATCATAAATGATTTACAACTTGCCTTTCATATGGGAATACACTTCCCCTGCCACTTCGTCAATGGTCTTGGGAACGCCGTTCACCGCACAGGAAATTACCTCCCAACCCATTTTCTTTGCACAATACTTTGCAGATTCTCTGCACCTCATAAGAAACTCCGGATTTTTCTCGTGTATATCCTTTTTACCCTCGTCCCCTTTATACCTTTTGGACATCAGTCTTTGACTTACTTCTACAGGCATATCCAGATATAGAACAAAGTCCGGTGCAGGGATTTTTAGCCTTTTATGTTCAAAATCATATAACCAGTCTAAAAATGTGTCGTATTCCTCTCTGGGGAGTTTTCCAAGCTGATATATTGGATTTGATGTACTGTATCTGTCGCAAAGAAATATTGTTCCTTTGTCATAATCGGATTTCCAATCCTTTAAAAATGATGTTACCCTGTCAACTGCATAAAAGGCAGAGGCTGTATACGGGTTTACATCATCAGGGTTGTCCCCAAGCTGTCCCTCAAGGTACATTCTTACCGGAGCAGAACCCTCACTTTCATAGCAGGGAAATGTAAGTTTCTTTACCGGCTTTCCTGTTTCAAGTAATTTTTTATATAAGAGTTCTGTTTGAGTAGCTTTTCCGCACCCGTCAAGGCCCTCAATAACAATAATTTTACCTGCCATACTTTTCTCTCATTTCTTTCATTTTGCCGCAACTCATTTTTCCCTCGGGACAGGGGCCAAAAAGACAGGACGGCCCGCAATTTTTGAAAAGAGCAGGGGCAACTTTAAGACACTCAAGCAGCATTTGTTCCGCTACCTGCCTAATTTCCCACTGGGCCCTGTTACAGCAACGGTGGGCAAAGAAGTTATACAAACTTCTCGCATTAAATGTGCAGATAATTTTGGTGGTACAGGCATTTGGAAGTACAAACCTTGCGTCCTCATTTGCTTTCTTGACAAAGGCGTTACACTTAGACTTATTTTCTTCTCTGAAGTTTGAAATAATTTCTTCGTTACTGCCCTTAATATCTTCACCCTTAAACTCTTTAATATACTTGACAACCAAGGCGTCACGAATAAGAGAATATGCCTGTCCCTGCATATCAATAACCTTTCTATATTCATCATAGGCTTCAGGACAATTTTCAATTTCAGGAGGGGTTACAAATTCAAACCTTGTGCCATCCACATATCTCTGGGACTGCTGGCTGTATGAGGCAATCCTATGCCTTACAAGCTGGTGGGAACAAGCCCTTGAAATACCCTCAATACCAAAGGTAAAAGAGGCGTGCTCTACAGGACTGCCATGGCCTAAATCACTAAGCATATCAAGAAATGCTCTTGTCTTTTCCTCTGTCAGACCATTTCGTAAATCTTCAATTCCCGATGGTGAATAACACAATTTTGCCGCCATTGCAACCGTCTGCTCCGGCATTGGCGTATGTGCTAAGAGCGTAACCTTTACCGCCATTTTAGTATCTCCTTACCCCTAAATATTCATATAATTCTGTAAAATACATAGTCACACTTATAAACATTACCATTATAACATAAGAATTATTTTATGTAAAGTTTTGCAAGGCACTCTTTAGCATATTTTGTAGATAAAAATTATATCTATACAATCTGTATGAAAAAACAGCACCCCTAAAGGTGCTGTAATTTATTTTAATACTCTCTTAAGGTATTGACCTGTGTAACTTTCCTCCATAGAGGCGACCTCCTCAGGAGTACCGCTGGCAACAAGGGTACCTCCCCTGTCACCGCCCTCCGGACCCAAGTCAATAATATGGTCCGCCGTTTTAATAAGGTCAAGATTATGCTCGATTACAACTACTGTATTTCCTGAGTCCACAAGTTTGTGTAGAACCTCAATAAGCCTGTGAACATCGGCAATATGCAGTCCTGTAGTGGGTTCGTCAAGAATATAAATGGTCTTGCCTGTACTGCGCTTTGAAAGTTCTGTGGCAAGTTTAACACGCTGTGCCTCACCGCCTGAAAGTGTGGTTGAGGATTGACCTATTTTAACATATCCAAGTCCCACCTCATAAAGTGTTTGCAGTTTACGGGCAATCTTCGGAATGTTTTTGAAAAATTCACACCCCTCTTCCACTGTCATTTCAAGCACATCGTAAATAGACTTTCCTTTGTACTTTACTTCAAGTGTTTCCACATTGTAGCGATGTCCCTTGCAAACTTCGCAGGGAACATAAACATCGGGAAGAAAGTGCATTTCAATTTTTTTAATTCCGTCGCCCTGGCATGCCTCACATCGTCCTCCCTTTACATTAAAGGAAAACCTGCCCGGCCCGTAGCCACGCATTTTTGCCTCGTTGGCAGAGGCATATAACTGGCGTATATCGCCGAATACCCCTGTATATGTGGCAGGATTACTCCTTGGAGTTCTGCCAATAGGACTTTGGTCAATCTGAATAACCTTATCAAGGTTGTCAATTCCCTCAATTTTTCTATGCTTACCTGACTTGCACTTAGCTCTGTTCAGTTCCTTTGCAAGCTTTTTATAAAGAATTTCATTTATAAGAGAGCTTTTACCACTGCCGGAAACCCCTGTTACGCATACAAATTTTCCCAGTGGTATATGAACATCAATATTTTTAAGGTTATTCTGCTGTGCGCCTCTTATTACAAGGTGTTTCCCGTTGCCTTTTCTCCTCTTTTGTGGTACGGGAATAGTTCTTTTTCCCGAAAGGTACTGTCCCGTAATAGAATTTTTCGACTTTATAATTTCGTCAACAGTACCCTGGGCAACAATTTCACCGCCGTGAATACCGGCTCCGGGGCCAACATCTATAATGTGGTCAGAGGCTCTCATTGTATCCTCGTCATGTTCAACAACAATTACCGTATTACCCTTGTCACGAAGACTTTTTAAAGTATCAAGGAGCTTGTCGTTATCCCTTTGATGCAGTCCGATTGAGGGTTCATCAAGAATATATACAACACCCATAAGAGAGGAACCAATTTGGGTTGCCAATCTAATACGCTGGCTTTCGCCACCGGATAGTGTTCCTGTGTTTCTTGAAAGGGTAAGATATTCAAGACCCACTGATTTAAGAAAATTAAGTCTTGAACATATTTCCTTGAGAATGGAATTGGCTATAAAACTCTCCCTTTCAGTCAGTTCGAGATTATTAAGAAAAGCTATTGCTTCTGTTACCGACATTTCACAAAAATCAGAAATATTCTTGTTTCCGATAGTAATGGATAAACTCTCTTTTTTAAGTCTTTTTCCGTCGCACTGGTCACAGTGATGTTCGGACATATAACCCTGGATTTCCTCTTTTATCCAGTTTGAGGAGGTTTCCCTGTACCGTCTTTCAAGATTTCCTATTATACCCTCAAAGTCCGTTTCATATGCTTCAAAACCTTTTCTGTTTGAATATCTATGAACTTTAAACTTTTCGCCTTTTGTGCCATACAGAAGAATATCAACAATATTTTGAGGTAAGTCGCAAATAGGCGTATCAAGAGAAAATCCATAGTGGTCAGCAAGTCCTATCATATAGGCTTCAGCAATAGTATTGCCCTCCATGGCCCAGCCGCTGCCTTTAAGACCGCCCTGTCGTATTGATTTTTCAGGGTCAGGGATAATGAGGTCCGGGTCAATCTGTAAAAATACACCTATACCCGTACACTTTGGACAGGCGCCAAAAGGATTGTTAAAGGAGAACATTCTCGGAGTTATTTCTTCAACAGAAAAGCCGTGTTCCGGGCAGGCATAATTTTGGCTGTATGTTATTTCCTCCCCGTCAACAATCCCTATAATTGCAATACCGTTTGCCTGCTTCATGGCTGTTTCCAGGGAGTCTGCCAGTCGGCTCCTAATTCCGTCCTTAACCACAAGTCTGTCTACTACAATTTCTATATTATGCTTTTTGTTTTTTTCAAGGGATATTTCTTCTGATAAATCATAAATGTTGCCGTCAACTCTTACACGAACAAAACCGCTTTTCCTTGCGGCCTCAAAAACCTTTTGATGCATACCCTTTTTGCCCCGTACCACCGGCGCAAAAACCTGAAATCTTGTACCCTCCTCTATTTGGAGAACAGAATCCACAATCTGGTCAATGGTTTGCTGTTCTATTTTTCTTCCGCAAACCGGACAATGGGGTACGCCAATTCTCGCATATAAAAGTCTTAGGTAGTCATAAATTTCCGTTACAGTGCCTACTGTGGAGCGGGGATTTTTTGATGTAGTTTTTTGGTCAATGGAAATTGAGGGGGAAAGACCCTCTATTGACTCTACATCAGGCTTTTCCATCTGCCCAATAAACATTCTTGCATATGAGGAAAGACTTTCCATATATCTTCTCTGACCCTCTGCATAAATTGTATCAAAGGCAAGGGAGCTTTTCCCGCTGCCGGAAAGCCCTGTAATAACAACCAGCTTGTCCCTTGGAATTGTAACATCAATTTTTTTTAGGTTATGCTCGTTGGCACCCTTAACTATAATTTTATCAAGACCCATAAAATCCTCATTCTTGTTTTTTTAAGTTAAACAGAGGCAGGATAAACCTGCCTCCATAATTTTTCTATTACAGAATTATTCCTCTGTTTCTTCCTCTTCATTCGGGTACACAAATGTACCATCCATTACGGCGTTAAAGTCGTCCCCTGACATTTTCTCATACTTCATAAGATACTTTGCAATCTCATGCAGTTTATCCATATTTTCCTTGAGAATTTTCTCTGTCCGTTTATAAGCGTCTGTAATAATATTATAAACTTCATCATCAATGGCAGAGGCGGTTTTTTCGGAATAATCCTTAACCTGTCCCATATCTCTGCCGATAAATACTTCCTGGTTACCGCTGCCATACAGTATCGGACCTAATTTGTCGCTCATACCGTACTTAGTAACCATTTTCTTGGCAGTATTTGTGGCCTTTTCAATATCATTACTTGCGCCTGTTGAAATATCTCCCATAATGAGAGCCTCTGCAACTCTGCCGCCAAGGCAAACAACAATATCCTCAAGCATTTCATTTTTGCTGTTGTAAGATTTATCCTCAGAGGGCAAGGGCATTGTATAACCTCCTGCCATACCCCTTGGAATAATGGAGATTTCGTGTACCGGGTCCTGCGTATCACATTCGTGGAAAGCAATAGCATGACCTGCCTCGTGATAGGCCGTAAGTTTCTTTTCCTTTTCGGACATAACCTTTGACTTCTTTTCAGCGCCTACAACAACCTTGATTGTTGCTTCCTGGATTTGCTCCATGGTAATTGCCTTCAGGTTCTTTCTGGCGGCAAGAAGTGCAGCCTCGTTAAGCAGGTTTTCAAGGTCGGCGCCTGTAAATCCTGCTGTAGTTTTTGCTATATTTTTAAGATTTACATCGGGAGCCAAAGGCTTTTGCCTTGCATGAACCTTTAATATCGCTTCACGGCCGGCAATATCAGGATAAGATACAACAACCTGTCTGTCAAAACGGCCGGGACGCATAAGTGCCGGGTCAAGAACATCAGGCCTGTTCGTTGCCGCTATAAGGATAACACCGTCGTTTGCTCCAAAGCCGTCCATTTCAACAAGGAGCTGGTTAAGGGTCTGCTCTCTCTCGTCATGACCGCCACCAAGACCTGTACCTCTCTGTCTGCCTACGGCGTCAATTTCATCTATGAAAATAATACAAGGTGAATTTTTCTTGGCTGTCTGAAACAGGTCTCTAACTCTGGATGCACCTACGCCAACAAACATTTCTACAAAGTCAGAACCTGAAATTGAGAAGAAAGGAACTCCTGCTTCCCCTGAAACAGCCCTTGCAAGAAGAGTTTTACCTGTACCCGGAGGGCCCACCAAAAGCACACCCTTTGGTATTCTTGCTCCCAATGCGCTGAACTTTCCGGGATTTTTCAAAAATTCAACAATCTCCTCAAGCTCTTCCTTTTCTTCATCTGCGCCGGCAACATCATCAAATGTGGTTTTGCGTTTCTCGTCGTTTTCATTCTTAAATTTGGCCTTGCCAAACTGCATTTCCTTGTTGCCCATACCCCCCATTTTTCGGAATACAAGCACCCATACTACTATAAGGATTATCATTATAATAACTGTCGGAAGTATATTCATAAGCAGGGAATTATCCGCGGCCCTTGCAATATCGTACTCCATAGGCTTATTAGGATTATCCTTATTATATTCATCAATGTACTGGTCAACCTTATCAATAAAAAGCTGTGTTGAAGCAAGTTTGTATGTCATAGTGGATTTCTTGTCAACTTTTTTAATAAGGTTCATCTTTATTTCACCGGTTCCGTCGTTGACAGTAAAACTCTTAACATTCTGATTCTGGAACTGGTAAATTACATCACTATATGTGTTGTCCGACGCTGAACTTGTACTGAACATATAAAGCAGTCCAATGAGAACAAGAACAGGAATAGCGATGTAAAGTAATTTTTTTAAATTACCTTTGTTTTTCATATAATTCTCCTTATCTCTTTCTATTTTTGTTCTGAATAAACAGATTCTTTTAAAACACCTATGTATGGCAAATTTCTGTAATACTGAGCGTAATCAAGACCAAAACCTACAACAAAAAGGTCCTCAATCTCTTTTCCGATGTATTTTACAGAAACTTGTTTCTGTCTTTTGGAGGGTTTATCAAGGAGTGTTGCAATTTCCACTGATGAGCATTTCTTTGCTTTCAGCAGGTCCACAATAAAGGAAAGGGTATTTCCGCTGTCAATAATATCCTCAACAATAAGAATATCCATATTTTCAGCAGGCATAGACATATCCTTTAAAACATTTACCCTCCCTGTACTGACTGTTCCGTCCTCATAGGAAGAAACCGCCAAAAAGTCTATTTTACAGGGTACTTCTATATACTTCATAAGCTCCGCCATAAAACAGATACTGCCTTTAAGCAGTCCAACAAGTACCAGGTTTTTACCAATATAGTCTTTGTTAATTTTGCCTGCAATATCCATGGTGATACGGGTTATTTCTTCTGAAGTAAGAATAATTTGTTTAATATCTTTATTCATTATAAAAAGTATTCCTCTATTATAAATCTGTAAATGTAATTTTTATACAGGTTTTATCAGTTTCTTTTACTGATGCTTTTTCGGAAATTCCAATGCCCTCTACCCAAAAAACCTGGTTATCTAAGGCGAGGACAAGAAGTTCGTCCCTTTTTTCCTCCGGAATTTTCTTTTCATTCATCAGCTTTTTAAGGCTTTTTGTAACGCCCCTGTTTTTCAGACGGATTGTATCCCCTGCCAGTCTGTTTCTAAGGGTTAGCCTTGGGCATATTATATCACTACTAATGTAATTTATGGAAGTGTATTCCTTAAAATTTCTTCTAATTTTCACATTTTCAAAAGTTATGACCCTGTTTTTGTACTTATAAGAGCCGTTTTCCTCAACCTCTGTGGAAAAAAAATCATTATTTTCAGGCTTTACAATTCTAAAAAGTCCCTGCTTGTTTACAGCAACAAGATTATTTTTAAGATTTACCTTTCCACCATTTTTTATTATGCTTAATACCTCGTCAATATGCTTTCTTGAATAGGAATTAAAACCGTTTTGGGCAAATAGACGGGCAACAGCCTGTCTTAGAATTACAGGATTTGCCTCATTCAGCTTACTTGTAAAATAACCGTCCCTGTTTCCTGCTATCTTTAGCAGGAGGAGGGCATTTTTTTCAAGATAATCGGAAATTTCACTAAGTGTACTGTTCATCTGCAAAACAGTATGCTCTACAGATGGATTAATTTCCCTTAGAACAGGCATAACTCTGTGCCGAATTTTATTCCTTGTGTATTCATCTGTAAGGTTTGTGCTGTCTGTTACAAAAATCAGTCCATAGCTTTTGCAGTACTCCTCTATCTCCTGTCTTGTGCAGTTTATGAGAGGCCTTATAATATTTCCCCTTACCCTCGGTATGCCTGAAAGTCCTTTTAGGGACGCTCCCCTTGTAAGATTGTATATAACTGTTTCTGCGTTATCGTCTGCATTATGGGCTGTGGCTATCTTAGCATTATATTTTTCTGCTAAAGAATTAAAAAACTCATATCTAACATTTCTGCCACATTCCTCATGACTAAGTTTCTGCTGTTTTGAGAGGGCGTCAACATCTGCTTCTTTAATAAAAATTTCAATATCATTCTGTCTGCAAAGCTCTCTGCAAAACTCCATATCCTTGTGGGACTCTTCACCACGCAAATGATGATTCACATGGCACGCCATAAGTTTTATATTATATTTTTCCCTGATTTCGCTAAAATTATGAAGCAGGCAGACTGAATCCGCCCCACCGGAAAGTGCAACTATAACAGTATCTCCGTATTTCAGCATATCATATTGTTCTATTGTTTTTTCAATAAGATTAATCATAATTATGTTCTAATGATGTAAAGCGCATAAACTCACCCTGCCAATGGAGTTTTACTACATTGGTTTCTCCATGTCGGTTTTTTGCAACCATACATTCGGCAGAATTAAGGTCTACATTTGCTCCTGCCTCTTCCCCATTTTTTCCTGCATAATATCCCTCTCTGTATAGGAAAAGGACTATATCGGCGTCCTGCTCGATTGAACCGGAATCCCTAAGGTCTGAAAGCATTGGTTTATGGTCCGGACGCTGTTCACTTGCACGGGAAAGCTGTGAAAGGCAAAGCACAGGAACATTAAGGTCCTTTGCCATAATCTTTAGATTTCGGGTTATCTCTCCAATTTCATTAACTCTGTTATTAATCGCCTTTGCCGAACTCATAAGCTGCAAGTAGTCAATAACGACTAAATCTACATTTTTCAGTCTTCTCAGCTTTGCTTTCATTTCCGGCACAGTAATATTTGAAGTTTCGTCCAGATAAATCTCCGTCTTTGCAAGTACATCACTGGCGGATATAATTCTGGTCCATTCTTCTTCTGACATTTTACCTGTACGCAGTTTTACACCGCCAACCATAGCCTC
This sequence comes from uncultured Clostridia bacterium, assembly GCA_947632335.1. GTDB lineage: Bacteria > Bacillota > Clostridia > Oscillospirales > Acutalibacteraceae > Ruminococcoides. The sequence goes on along the minus strand of CANROX010000004.1, from coordinate 37,538 downwards.
TACAGAAAGAAGTCTGGACGCCAACTGCTCTTTAGTCATTTCCAAAGAAAAGAAAGCAACTCTCTTTTTTCCCTGTACTGCAACACTTCTGGCTATATTAAGTGCAAATGAGGTTTTACCCATACCGGGACGGGCAGCTAAAAGAATAAGGTCAGAGCGGTTAAGACCGGTAATAACCCTATCCAAATCGGAAATGCCCGTTGATGTAGGCTTAAACTCCTCGTCATCTCTATTAAGTTTATCAAGCCGTTCAAAGGTTTGATAAATTATTTTGTCTATCTTTTCAAGTCCGTCAACAGATTTGCCCTGCCTGATGTCAAAAATTTTCTGCTCCGCAGAGTCAATAAGTCTGTCCGGCTCAACCTCGCCGGAATTGGCTGTTTCAATAATATCCCTTGAGGCTGTAATAAGCTGTCTGACGCTGTACCTGTCCCTAACGAGCTTTGCGTGTTCTTCCACATTTGAAATGGAAGGACAGGCATTGACAAGGTCATAAATATATGTCTTGCCGGTAGCATCGTCAAAATCCCTTTCAGCCTTTAAAGCCTCAATAAGAGTTATAGGGTCAATAGGTCTGGACTCTGTATACAGACTCAGCATTTTACCGTAAATAACCTTATGGGTCAATATATAAAAATAATCAGGACTTGGAATAAGCTCCATTACTCTGTTAAGACAGTTGGGTTCCATAATAATAGCACCTAAAACAGACTGCTCTGCCTCAGGGCTATATGGTAAATTCATACTGTCTACAGAACCTGTTAAACCAAAGTCTGCCATAATAACACCTTATGCTTCAGAAACCTGTATCTTAATGTTTGCGCTAATGCCGTTATATAGCTTTACAACAGCGTTATATGTACCAAAAGCCTTGATTTCTGTAGCAAGAGTAACCTTTCTCTTATCCACAACAATGTTGTACTGTTTTTTTATTTCCTGGGCAACCTCCTTGGCTGTAACCGAACCAAAAAGTCTGCCGTTTGAACCTGCCTTTGCAGTCATTTTAAAAACCGTACCCTCAAGTTTTTCCTTATAACCGTTTGCCTGTTTAATCTGAGTATCAATTTTAAACTGCTTCGAGCTTTCTGCATTTTTCAGCTCATTCATAGCCTTATTATCTGCAGGGGCAGCTAAACCCTTAGGGAAAAGAAAATTGCGGGCATAACCGTCAGATGCCTCTGCAAGCTGACCCTTTTTTCCCAAACCCTTTACATCTTGTTTTAAAATTACTTTCATCGAATTTTACCTTCCTGTTTAAGTTTTTTTATGGTAGAAAGGAGCAATTCCTCTGCTTCCTTAACATTAATTTTTTTAAGCTGACAGGCTGCCATTGAAAGATGACCGCCACCACCCAGCTTTTCCATAATAATTTGAACATTTGTTTTGCCATAGCTTCTTGCTGAAATACCCGTTGTTTCTTCATCAATTCTGAATATGACAAATGATGCCTTAACATCTTCTATGCCCATAAGTTCATCCGCCGCCTGGGAGGCAACTACCCTTATGTTAGGCACAACCTTATCTTGAACAGCTATAGCGTAGGAGTTCCATACTTCTGCATTAGAAATGATTTCAGATTTGTTTTTATAATCATCAACACCCCCTGAAAACATTCTTTTAACCTTAACCGTGTCGGCACCCTTTTGTTTAAGATAAGCTGCTGCTTCAAAGGTTCTTGAACCGGTTTTCATAATAAAATTCTTGGTATCAAGCATAATACCCGAAAGCAGAGCCCCTGCCTCAAAGGAGCTTAAATATGTGTCTCCCATATAGCTTATAAGCTCGGAAACCATTTCGCAGGCTGAAGAGGCCGTTGGCTCATGGAAGAAAATCAGTGCATCCTTAATAAAATCAACCATTTTTCTATGATGGTCAATAATAATAACCTTTTTGCACTTTTCATATATTTCCACACTTTCAATAAATGTGCTGATATGCGTATCTACAATTATTAACAGGGTGTTTGACTTTATCTTTTTCAGTGCCTCTTCAGGTGGGATAATAACATCGGAGTAACCACTTTTTTGGGCCTTGTCAATAAGTATTTTCGCATTACTTGTCTGTATATTACAGGCAATATATGCCTCCTTGTCAAAGCTCTTTGATATGGTACTGTAAAGACCTATAGCTGCTCCGATACAATCAAAGTCACTATAGTTATGACCCATAATTATTACATTGTCTGCAAGCTTAATTTCCGTTTTTATGTTGTTAGCAAAGGTTCTTGTACGAACCTTACTGTGCTTTTCAACACCGCCGGATACACCGCCGTAAAATTCGTAATCATCATTAACGGCAATGGCAGCCTGGTCACCGCCTCTGCCCAAAGCCATATCAAGGGCTTTTCTGGCGGAAAACTCACTTTCCCTAAGACTTTCCTTGCCCCTGCCTATGCCAATAGAGGCTGTGGCATATTTGCCCTCAAACTTAATGTTTCTGATTTCTTCAAGAATTTTAAACTTGTCTTCTGTAATTTTCTTTATTGCCCTCTCCTCAAAAACAAGAATATACCTTGTCTGAGATAGCTTTGAATACATTGCATTGTAGTCCGATGCCCATTTTTGAATACACTTCTCAAAAGCCATAAGAAACTCGCTTTGGGTTTCACCGTCTGAATCTGTATCAAAATCCTCTGCATTGTCAAAAACTACAATGGCCACAGAGCCTTTTCGGCTGTTAAACTCTATTTCAATATTTTTGTAATATGTATCGTCTATGTAGTACAGCAAGGTTGCCTCTTTGGCAACATTCCCGTATACTCTATAAAACTTTTCACCAATTTTAATCTTTACAGGCTTATCTCCCAAAAAGTCCGAAAGTCTGCGATTACCCAGGAAATGGTTTACCTTATTGCCATAGGGTTCTCTGCCCTTGCACAGGTTAATAACAAAACTGCTGTTACACCATACAACATCATCGTGAGTACCCACAACTACAACCGGAAACTTAAAATTCTCCAAATATGAATGGTCAATCTTTTCTGTCCTTCTTACGGAATGTTTAACTATTCTCTTTATGTAGTAGCTGAACCTGATGTTCATCACTATTACCAAAGCAAGGGCAAATCCGGAGACACAAAATTCTGCAAGGGAAAGGTAGGGATTATACCTTACTGATATAAAGGACATACCAAACATAAGAACAGCAAAAATAAGGTAGAGTGGTGTTAATGTCCAGTTTTTCTTGTTCATAAAGTGCCTCCTTTCCAAGATTCAGACCATTTTTATACTTCCATAAGGATTGGGAGTATCATAGGACTTCTTCCGGTCTTGCCGGAAATAACCCTTGATACATCTTCCTTAATTTTGTTCTTAATTACGCCCCATTCGTGAACATTCCTGTCACAGCAATCATCAAGAACACCAAGAGCCGTGCGCTTGATGTCGGTCATAAGTTCTTCGCTCTCTCTTACATACACAAAACCCCTTGACACAATATCCGGTCCGGAAATTACATGACCGTCATATACATCTAAGGAGGCAACTATAATAATAAGTCCGTCCTGTGCAAGGTGCTTTCTGTCACGGAGTACAATACTTCCCACATCTCCCACGCCAAAGCCGTCAACAAACACTTTGCCTGCCTGTACTTTTGGAAGTTCTTTCATATAGTTTTCGTTGATTTCAAGAGTTGTACCTATGTCTGCAATAAATGTGTTAGACTTGTCAATGCCCAATGACACCGCAATATCCTGACTCTTCCTAAGGTGCTTTTGCTCACCGTGGACGGGTATAAAGTACTTGGGCTTTACAAGACTCATTACTATTTTAAGCTCCTCCGCACAGGCATGGCCGGAAACATGAACCTCATACATTGATTCATATACAACCTTACAGCCCTTTTTAAGAAGTTCGTCAACAACATTGCCAACTGACTTTTCGTTGCCGGGTATTGGATTTGCAGAAATAATAATAAAGTCCCCTGCGCCAACAGTAATTTTTCTGTGGTCGGAAAAGGCCATTCTTGTAAGAGCCGACATAGGCTCACCCTGGGAACCTGTTGTAACCAAAACAATCTGTTCCGGAGAATACTGTGGAATTTGGTCTATATCAATAATAATATTTTCAGGAATTTCCAGATAACCAAGCTCCGAAGCAACATTCATATAATTAATCATACTTCTGCCGGAGAAAGCTACCTTTCTGCCAAACTTTTTTGCACAATTAATAATCTGCTGCACCCTGTTCACATTACTTGCAAAGGTTGCAATAATAATTCTTTTCTTTTCTGCCTTTTGGAACAGACTCTTAAAGCTGTCATACACCGTATGTTCAGTGGGCGTATAACCCTCTCTTGAAGCATTTGTTGAGTCTGTCATAAGAGCAAGGACCCCCTCATCACCAAGACGGGCAAACCTGCTTAAATCTATCATACCGCCGGAAATTGGCGTACAGTCAATTTTAAAGTCGCCTGTATGCACAATAGTACCTGCCGGAGTATGAAGTGCAATACCGATGGCGTCGGGAATAGAATGGTTGACATGAATAAACTCAGCAGTAGCACAGCCGATTTTTACGGTTTCCCCTGCCCTTACTGTAATAAGCTCCGTCTGCTTTAATAGGGAGTGTTCCTTTAGTTTATTTTCCACAAGGCCCAGTGTTAGAGGTGTACCGTAAATAGGAACGGAAATATCTTTTAAAAGATATGGAAGTCCTCCAATATGATCCTCATGACCGTGGGTAAGAAGAATTCCCTTTACCTTGTCTTGATTTTGAATAAGGTATGAAAAATCTGGAATTACAAGGTCCACGCCCAACATTTCTCCGTCAGGGAAAGCCATACCGCAGTCAATTACTATAATTTCGTCATTACATTCAAACAGTGTAATATTTTTTCCTATTTCATTAAGTCCCCCGAGAAAGGATACCTTTACCGATGGCTTTGGTCTGTTTTCATAGACAAATTCCGACCTCTTCTTGCCTTTGTTGTTTATTTTACTGCTATTTCGCTTACTGGCACTCTTAAACTGCTTTTTTCCGTTTCGTCCGTTAGCAGAACTATTCTTGCTGTTGTAAGAATTTTTGCCTTTTTTGCTGTAATTACTTTTTTGATTTTTATTATCAAAGCTCACAAATTTACCTCCGTTTTCTCAAATTTTAAATATAGAAATATTTATGTATTATGGTGATAATACCCTTTTTCCGGTCAAGTATTTAATCACCTAAAATCCTAAACTACAGGGTGTTTTGCAAAAAGGCATAATAACCCATATATACTTTTATATCATACTATTTTTTAATCTAAAAGTCAAATGTAACTTAACCCCTTAACTACACCTGTTCCCCACTACTGTATTATTAACAAAATTAACCTTTATAATCTTATTATTGAAAAAAATCATAATGTATGATAACATAGCTACAAAAGAGAGGGATATTATGAAAACTGTAGAAATATTTACCGACGGCGCTTGTTCGGGCAATCCCGGACCGGGAGGGTACGGAGCAATACTAAGATACAGAGGCACTGAAAAGGAAATAAGCGGTGGTGATAAAAATACCACTAACAACAGAATGGAACTGCTGGCATGTATTGAGGCTTTAAAACTCCTAAAAGAACCCTGTGAAGTCAGGCTCTATTCGGACTCGCAGTATGTTTGCAACGCCTTTAATCTGGGTTGGATTGAAAAATGGAAATCAAATAACTGGATGAGAACAAAAAATGAATCTGTGAAAAATCCCGAACTATGGAAAGAACTCTATTCCCTTAGTAAAATTCATAAGGTTACCTACAACTGGGTTAAGGGGCACGCCGGGCATCCTGAAAACGAGAGATGTGACAAACTGGCAGTACAATACTACCAAAAATTTTTATAGAAAAAAGGACTATGGCTGAAACCATAGTCCTTTTTCCATAAACGAACAAAATCATAATAGGAGGTAATATTATTGCAATATCAATAAATAGATTTTGTATCTAAAATATTTTTTATTTTTCTTTAAGCAGCTTGTTAAGCTCCTCCATAAAGGTATTTATATCCTTAAACTGACGATATACTGAGGCAAATCTTACATATGCTACCTCGTCAACATTCTTAAGTCTTTCCATTGTCAGTTCACCTATATATTTGGAGGTAACCTCTCTGTCAAGGGAGCTTTGAAGGGAACCCTCAATACCGTCCACAACAGCCTCAATCTGTTCAAGGGACACGGGACGCTTTTCGCAGGCCCTTAAAATGCCTCCTGTAAGCTTGCTGCGGTCAAATACTTCTCTGGATTTATCTCTTTTTACAACGATTATAGGTACAGATTCAATAACCTCGTGAGTTGTAAATCTCTTGTGACAGCCTAAACATTCTCTTCTTCTGCGGATTCTCTCTCCGTCATCAGCAGGTCTGGAATCTATAACCTTACTTTCTTCATGGCTACAATATGGACACTTCAAACATAACACCCCAACAACAGTAATAATATTCTTTATGATAATTATAACACAAGATATGAACTAAACAAGTTAATATTTAATTACAATATTGTTAAATCATTTTAATAAATATTTTGTCTGTTTTCGGGTTTAATGGGAGTTTTTAATTTATTAACTGTTACAGTTTTGTATTTTTTTATTTTTACAATAAAGAATTTCATAGTGTTTTATTTATAATACAGAAAATTATAAGTAAATATAAAGAACAAAAAGACAATACTATCGGTCTTTAAAGCAAAAACCACCCATTATAATGAGTGGTCCTAATAATACAGCATTACTCCTACCCTGCTAAATTAGGCTGAATAGCAACTGCGTCTATAATATCAATTTTATATAGCCAATTATAAAAAGCCGACCTTGACAAAACATCAAAATCGGCTAAAATGGCGTCCTCGGCGGGATTCGAACCCACGGCCTTTCGCTTAGGAGGCGAACGCTCTATCCTGCTGAGCTACGAAGACCTATGATTTAAGTATTAAAAAGCGCCCTGCATAATGCAAGACGCTTTGGCGGAGGACAAGGGATTTGAACCCTCGCGCCGGTTACCCGACCTACTCCCTTAGCAGGGGAGCCTCTTCACCACTTGAGTAATCCTCCGTATGGCAAAGTACATCTTAACTCAAAATAAAAATGGCGGAGGGGAAGGGATTCGAACCCTTGGTACCTTTCGGTATCACTAGTTTTCAAGACTAGCTCCTTAAACCGCTCGGACACCCCTCCGTATTTCGCAAGTTTGATTATATCAAAACAAACCCCTCTTGTCAATAAGAAATTTAAAAAATTTAACAATCACTAATTGTTTATTTCTCCAAATCCTATTAATTTTCTACATACCATGGACTTTATTGATTGCTTTCACACCTGCTTTTGCAAAATAAAAGCGCAAATCCGTTTTTAAGGATTTACGCTTAAATTCTCTGTTTATTATCACTTATCACCAATATCTTCTACTGCTGTGCATTGCATGCTTACGGCGACGGCGTTTTGCCTTTTTCTTCTCATTTATAAGAACCACTGCAAATACACCGCCCATAACTGCAATTACAATTACAAGCCACTTAATCAGTCCTGTACTTTCCTCGCTGTTCTGTGTAACAGACTGGAAAGAGCTGTCGGAAGCAAGGTCTGCAAGAGCCTGACTTGCCATATCGTCAGAGTCAAGAACTACTGTGGTGCTTGTTGCCTCCTCAATAGCCGCCTCCTTAGCGGAATTGTCCTCTTTTGCAGTTTCAGTCTTTCTAAATGTAAATGATGCTTTTTCTTCCTCTGTTTTCTCTTCTTCCTTCGCCTCCGGATTAACTATAGCGTCGTCAGAGAAAAGGGCTGTCTTTGTCTTATTGTCAACTTCACCTGTTGAATCAATCTCATTATATGCCTGGAAGTCGCTCACAGCCGCCTGTGTAAGTTCACCGAAATATCCGGTTGCATCATCATTCATATATTTTAGTTCAATAAGTCTTGTCTGAACAGAGTACACATCGTCGCTGTAGTCCCCAACAGACATTACATCATCAGTATTTTTCTCCTGGTCTTTCTGTGTTTCTTCCTTTTCCTCTTCCTGTGCATGAGGAGCTGCAGAGGAATAAAGTATATCTCTGTCCGTCTTACCACAGATGCCATCAATAGTTACTCCTGCGGCTTTCTGAAATTCCTTGTAAGCCTTCTGTGTTTTTTCGCCAAAGTAACCTGTGATTTCATCGTGATAGAAACCAAGCTCTTTTAGTCTTTTCTGAATTTTAGTAACCATATCGCCGGAGTCGCCAATGGCCCAGGCTGTTTTCTTTACTTTCTTCTTTGATACGGATTTTGTTGCAGTTGCACTTGTATCATCAGGGGTTTTGTCAGACTTACCGTCAGAGGCAAAGTGATATGTAATACCGTCGATTTCCCTTGATGTATCAACTATGTACTGACCGTCCTCATAATAATAGTAACTGCCGTATACCTCTACCCATCCCGATGTTGGATAGCTGACACCGCTAACTTTAAACCAGTTAGTCCATGACTTTGTACTGATTGACTCAATACAAACATTAGAAATTTCATCTCTGGCGTCTATACCCATTCCTCCGCCAACATAAACTCCAACATGACCGTACTGGTACAGACCTAAGCCATGAATTCTTGGAATAGTATCTATGGAACCGGATTCCGGTGACGCTGCAATCATATCCTCTGTTACCCTTGCACCGCCTGCATATGAATAGATAAGACCACTGCAGTCTACAGCTCCAACAGAACTGCCGCCCCATACATAGGACCAACCCTCGTCATATGCTCTGTATGCCCAGTTGGTAAGACCTGCGCCTGAACCGGAAGCAGAAGCTGTTGTAGTACCGATTACTGCCGCAGAGGACAAAATTGCGAAAGCAAGAATAAGCGTTATAATTCTTTTCATCCTTGTCATAAAAAATTACCTCCAAAGTAAAAGGCACATTAGCGTGCCATTACAAACAATTTACAATAATTACATTTCTGTAACAAAATTATAACAAACATATAACCGAATTTCAAGTCTTTTCCGGATATTTTTGTATTTAGGAGGATTATTTATATACTTTTCACAACAATTTTTAAAAGTCTGCGTAAGTCTTGTGTACTATTAGTGTAATATATTCTATTATAGAAATTACACAAGTAATTATATTTCTCTATGTGCAAAAAGCACAAAGAATACTAATAATATACCTTATTTTAAATACGCCATACACCATTTTTTTATTTAATAATAAGTCATTAAAAAGAAAAACGGTTACAAGAAGTAACCGTTTTGAGCCAGTATGTAATAATTATTCTGTTTCTGCAGGAATATCAGAAGTACAATGAGGACATTTGGTAGCATTGATGTTGATTTCAGTCATACAGAAAGGACATTCCTTGGTTGTAGGTTCTTCTTCAACCTCTTTCCTGCCAAAACTCATTATTTTGTTTACAAACTTAATTATAATGAATATAATGGCAGCCATTATAATGAAGTTTATAATCGCTGAAATAAAGTTGCCAAACTGTATAGTACCCACATTCAGTACCCTTGTCATTTCATCAATGGAGTCAACACCAATACACTTACTGATAATCAGCTGGATAAACGGAGTGATAATGTCGTCACAAAGAGAGCTTACAATGGTCTGAAATGCAGCACCAATAATAACAGCTACCGCCAAGTCAAGAACATTACCACGCATAATGAATGTTTTAAATTCACTTAATAATTTTTTCATACCCAATTCCCCTTTATTAAATTTTTACATAAGGTTTACTTTATGGTAAACCTTTTTCCCCTTTTTAATTACCAGCGTTCCATCTGTAAAGTCTGATGAAGTAATTTTCAGAAACATATCCTTAACCTTTTCATCATTTACAGCTACGCCGTTTTGCTGAACAAGTCTTCTGCCCTCTCCCTTGCTGGATATAAGCTGACACTTGAGCATAAGGTCAAGAATTTGGATACCATCTCCAAGTTCGTCATATGTCAAATCTGTTGAGGGCATATTTTCATCAGTCTTGCCTGCGCCGAATACAGCCTGTGCCGTAGTCTTTGCCTTATTTGCCTCTTCCTCACCGTGAATGAGCTTTGTTACCTCGTAGGCCAATATCTCCTTAGCCTTGTTGATTTCAGCACCCTCCAGCTTTGCAAGTTCATCAATTTCCTCTAAAGAAAGGAATGTAAGCATTTTCAAACACTTAATAACATCGGCGTCGTCAACATTTCTCCAGTACTGGTAAAAGTCATACGGAGAGGTCTTTTCGGCAGAAAGCCAAACGGCGCCTGACTGGGTTTTACCCATTTTTTTGCCCTCTGAATTAAGCAAAAGGTTGATTGTCATAGCATAAGCGTCTTTGCCCAGCTTTCTTCTGATAAGTTCTGTACCTCCCAGCATATTTGACCACTGGTCGTCGCCGCCAAACTGCATATTACATCCATATTTCTGATAGAGTTTATAGAAGTCGTAGGACTGCATAATCATATAGTTAAATTCCAAAAATGAAAGTCCCTTTTCCATTCTCTGTTTGTAGCACTCGGCTGTCAACATTCTGTTTACGCTGAAATGAGCACCAACATCCCTTAAAACTTCAACATAGTTAAGGTCCATAAGCCAATCTGCGTTATTAACAAGGATAGCCTTGTCCTCTCCAAAATCAATAAAACGGCTCATCTGCTCCTTAAAGCAGTCAACATTGTGCTGAATTGTTTCCGCTGTCATCATCTGGCGCATATCTGTTCTTCCGGAGGGGTCTCCTACCATAGCCGTACCGCCGCCTATAAGCGCAATAGGTCTGTTGCCTGCCATCTGTAATCTTTTCATAAGGCAGAGTGCCATAAAGTGACCAACATGGAGACTGTCTGCCGTAGGGTCAAAACCAATATAAAATACAGCCTTGCCGCTGTTTACAAGCTCTTTTATTTCTTCTTCATCTGTTACCTGTGCAATTAGACCTCTTGCAACAAGCTCCTCATAAACTCCCATTTCTTCTATTCCTTTCAACGGTACACTGTAATTTCCGTACCTTTTTCAATATACATTTAGTATATATTATAAGTTTAATTTTGTAAAGGAAGATTTTATCTGTATTTTTTCTTCCTGTTATGATTATTCCGGTGCATAGCAGTTTTATTTCTGCTGATTGTCTTACTTTTGTTTTTATTAGGGGACTTGCCTTTGCCCTGACGGAGTTGACTTTTGGGTAAATTAATAAGACAATGCTTACCCGTACCTATTAAATCCGCTCTGCCTGCTTTGTGCAGAGCCTTTGCAACGATATCCCTGTTCTTTGGATTAAAATATTGCAAAAGTGCCCTCTGCATATGCTTTTCCTCCATTGTTTTGGGAACATATACAGGTTCAAGTGTGTAAGGGTCAAGCTCCGTATAAAACATTGCTGTGCTGATTGTGCCCGGTGTTGGGTAAAAATCCTGAACCTGTTCAGGTCTTATATGTTCTTCTTTAAGGAACAATGCAAGTTCAACAGCGTCTTTAAGGGTTGAGCCGGGGTGTGAACTCATAAGGTATGGCACAAGGTACTGTTCCTTTCCTGCCTGTTTTGTTATTTTATAAAATTCATCCTGAAATTTCTTATATGTTGCAATATGAGGTTTGCCCATTTTATCAAGTACTGCCGCCGAACAGTGTTCCGGTGCAACCTTTAGCTGACCGCTGACATGGTACCTAACAAGCTCGTTAAAAAATTCCTTGCTTTCATCCTCCATAAGATAATCAAAACGAATGCCTGAACGGATAAATACCTTTTTAATTCCCTTTATTTTCCTCATTGTGCGGAGAATATCAATATATTCACTGTGACTTACCTGCAAATTTTTGCAAGGCTTGGGGGCAAGACACTTTTTATTTTTACACATACCCACTTGATTTTGAATTTGGCATGAGGGCAATCTGAAATTGGCTGTGGGGCCTCCCACATCGTGGATATATCCTTTAAAGCGAGGATTTTTAACCAGTCTTTCAGCCTCTGCAATAACGCTTTCTTTACTGCGGACAGTTATTGCCCTGCCCTGATGAAATGCAATCGAACAAAAGTTACAGGCGCCGAAACACCCCCTGTTGTGGGTAATGGAAAACTCAACTTCCTTAATTCCCGGTACTCCCCCTAATGCCTCATAACTTGGGTGATAGTATTTTTCGTATGGCAAAGAATACACCCAGTCCAGTTCCTCTGTGGTAAGTGGAGGCATCGGAGGATTTTGCACAAGAATATTTTTCCCGTGGCGCTGTATAACCTTTCTGCCCCTTACTGCGTCAGCCTCCTCAAGCTCTTTCCTGGCGGCAACAGCATAATCTTTTTTGCTTTGGCAGACCCTCTCATATGTAGGTAAATCAACAACGGGGCCCGGCTTATATTCACTTGTTGGTAAGGCATAACAAATGCCTTTAATATCTCTAAGTTCCTTTACAGTCTTTCCCTCAGACAGTCTTTTAGCAATTTCTATAGTCTGGTTTTCCCCCATACCATAGGTAAGTATATCTGCTCTGCTGTCAAAAAGAATTGAAGGTCTTACCCTGTCGTCCCAATAATCATAGTGTGCAAATCTTCTCAACGAGGCCTCAAGTCCTCCTATAATTACTGGAACATCGGGATAGAGCTGTTTCAAAATATTTGAATATACAATAACAGCTCTGTCGGGACGACCCCCTGTCTTTCCGCCTGCTGTATAGGCGTCGTCTGAACGCCTTTTTTTATTAACAGTATAATGGGCAACCATTGAGTCTATATTACCGCTGGTTACAAAAAATCCCAGCTTAGGCTTGCCAAAGGGATTAAATTTCTTAATATCCCTCCAGTTTGGCTGGGATAAAACAGCAACCTTATAGCCCTTTGCCTCCAGCACTCTTGTAATAATTGCTACTCCAAATGAAGGGTGGTCAACATAGCTGTCCCCTGTAACATACACAAAGTCAGGCTGTTGCCAGCCTAATTTATTAACTTCTTCTTTTGTAATTGGAAGAAAGGCCATAGTCTACTCCTCCGGTAAAACCTGGCTGAATACATCTGTTTCGTCTGACGGGGAGGTATCCCCTGTAAGGTTCTTTCTCTCCAGCCATTCCTGGTAGGTCATAAGTACATCTCTGGGCTTACTGCCCTGATGAGGTCCTACAATACCTAAGCTTTCCATTTCGTCTATCATACGACCTGCCCTGGCATAACCGACCTTTAGTCTGCGCTGCACAAGGCTTGTTGAGGCTTGTCCTGCGTCAATGACAATTTTAATTGCCTCTTCTATTTTTTCATCTAAATCCGCACCGCTGTCGTTGGAGGAGGTTTCCTCTGCCTCCATACCCTCAACGGTAATTTTCTTGATTTTTTCTTCTATTTCCTCGTTATACTGGGAGCGATAATTTTTCTTAATGTAATTTGTCACTCCCTCAATTTCAGAGTCGCTGGCAAAACAGCCCTGAACACGAATGGGTTTTGGCGCTCCCACAGGGGAATAAAGCATATCGCCCTTGCCAATAAGTTTTTCTGCACCGCCAAAGTCCAAAATTGTTCGGGAATCAATATTCGAGCTAACCTTCAAGGAAATTCTTGACGGGATATTTGCCTTAATAACACCTGTAATAACATTGACTGAGGGACGCTGGGTGGCAATTACAAGGTGCATACCGGCGGCTCGTGCCATCTGTGCCAGACGACAGATGCTTTCCTCAACCTCTGAGGGTGCGGCCATCATAAGGTCGGCAAGTTCATCAATGGCAATTACACAGCGGAACATTTTTTCCTTTGGCACAGGAAGTCCGTTAATTTCCATAACCTCGGGTTCTTCCCCCTCCATAGGACTTTGTTCTGCTATAAACTGTAGATTGCTTTCAATTAAATCATTGTAGGAATTAATGTCCTTACAGTCGTATTCCGAAAAAAGCTTGTACCTTTGGAGCATTTCGCTGACTGCCCAGTTAAGGGCGGCGGCGGCTTTTTTTGCATCGGAAACAACAGGCACAAGAAGGTGGGGTATTCCCTTGTACTTTGAAAACTCAACCATCTTCGGGTCAATAAGAAGAAACTTTACTTCATCGGGAGATGCCCTGTAGAGAATACTCATAAGTAGTGAATTTACGCATACAGACTTACCTGAACCTGTAGTACCTGCAATAAGAAGATGAGGCATTTTTGCAAGGTCGGTCGTAACAATTTCACCGCTTATATCTCTGCCCAGAACACATGTCAGCTTGCTCTTTTCGTTACGAAAGGCATCACTGTCAATAAGCTCCCTCATTGAAACCATTGAAACCACCTTATTGGGTACCTCAATGCCAACAGCGGCCTTGCCGGGAATGGGAGCCTCTATACGCACCCCATTGGCAGCAAGATTAAGGGCAATATCGTCGGCAAGGTTTGTAATCTTACTGATTTTTACCCCCGGCGCCGGCTGTAGCTCATATCTTGTAACAGAGGGACCTCGGCATATGTTTGTAATCCTTACCTTGACCCCAAAGGAATCCAAAGTAGAAACGAGCCTGTCGGCCTTTTCCTCCATTTCATTTCTTACATTTGCTAAATTTGTATTGCTGGCAAGTTTAAGGAGCTGTATCGGAGGATATTTATACTTGTTTGCAGGAATTTTCTCACCATTTTTAATTTCTTGGTCAATAGCCTTTGTTTCTTTATCAATTTCCGAGGCGTCCATATGCCTTGCAGCCTCTTTAAGGGCTTCAGTCTTTTGGGAGGTTTTACCTTTTGCTTCATCAGTTACAGTTCCACTTCCCCTGTTTGCCCTCTTAATAATATTTATAATGCTGTCCTCCTGGTTTTTAGGCATATCACCACCAAGCAGGTCTATACTGTCGGGGACATTTTCTTTATTAATTTTTTTCTTCTTTTTTCTTTTTTTGTTATCAAGGGGAATATCAATATTATCAGTATAATGACGGGCAGGAAAATCCTCTTGATAAAATCTGTCATACTCCTCGTTAGGATTTTCTACCTGCAAACTTCTCTTTCTTTCAACCTTTCTGCGTACAGCCTGAACAGGTCTTTTCGCAGCATTTGCAATATCAAGGAGAGAGGTTCCTGTAACAATGAGAAGTATAACTGCCAATATAACATTGACAATAATAGCGGATACAAAATTTCCAATTCCGTAGCACATTGGATAACCCAGTATTGCACCAAAAAGTCCGCCGCCACTACTAAACACTTCCTCAGCATTGTACCCCTTCATAAAGCTCCTGCCAAGCTCTGCAAAATAGTTACCGTACTGGGTACCTGTGAATATGTAGAAATCCATTTGGGTTAAAAGAATTATTACTACACACAGTATCATTTTTACTTTTAGCCGGTGTATTTCCTTTTCCTTTGCTGTGAGAATGGACACATAGAAAAGCAAAAGAGAAATTAAAAGCGTTGGAACTCCTAAAAGTCCAAAAATACTATTTCTGAGAAAATCCCACAAAAAATTTCCTCTGATAAACATAAGACAAAGGAACAGAAGTCCTGACGCAAAAAGAATAATTGCCCTTACCCTATAGTTTTTAGGCTTAGGGGCGGTATCCTTTTTGGAGTTTTTCTTTTTTTCAGTTTTTGCTTTATTTGTCTGCTTACCTTTGGCAGACTTTGCTGTTGACTTTTTAGCCTTTTTTTCAGCCATCTATACTACCCTCTTTATAATGCCGCACCGGAGAAAAGATTGTATCCACAGTTCATTTCAATAATTGAAATAATAATACCGACAATGCCGATTACTGCCGTATAAGTTGCAAATATGTACATCTTGTCTGTTTTTAAGAACCACTTGAAAATTAGTATTGCAAGGTAACCTACGATTGCAGAAACCACCATTCCTATTACAAGTGCAAGTGTTCCAATTTCCTCACCGGGAGCAACCGGTGTTTCAAACGCGTCTTTAAGCTCAAACACTGCGGAGGCAAGTATTGTAGGAATACCGAGAATAAATGTATAGTCAATGGCTCTTTGCTTATTAATACCACGCATTTCTGCTGTTGCAAGGGTTGAACCGGAACGCGAAATACCAGGAAGTGTTGCCACCACCTGTGTAACACCCACTACAATAGCATCGAGTATATTATAGTTCTTCCTGCCCTCTTTTTCACCGGTTTTAGAAATGCCTCTGCTGCAGGTGCGTTTGTTGCAGGCAATACCAATCCAAAGAAGTATTGAAGTAACAAGAAGAAGTCCCGATACAACATAGAGATATTTGTTTCCTGAGAACAGTTCTGAAACATCTTTAAAGCTCAAATCCGTACCCGGAACGGGCAGGAAAAGAATAAAGAGAGGAAGCAGACTGATTATAAGCATAAACAGCATATTTTCATGGTCTGTTCTGTTTTTCCAACTGAACTTGCCTGTAAAAATCTTTCCCAAAAGTGATATAAAAGATTTAATTAAATCCCAAATAAGCCTATAGTAGAATACACACACAGCCACCAGCGTTCCCACATGGAGCATAACATTGAAAAAGAAGTTGCTCTCTCCGTCGACGCCGAAGATATGCTGTACAAGTGTCAGGTGTCCCGATGATGAAACAGGCAGAAATTCGGTTAAACCCTGAACAATACCCATTACGATTGAATAAATAAATTCCATAATATTCTCCTTATGTAACTGCCGAAGCAGTATATTATGATGAAGTTTTATTTTCATCATTATTTATCATTTTATAAAGCCAGTCTATTGCCTCGCTTAGTGTACCAACGCTGTCGATAAGTCCTGTTTTCACAGCAGTTTCAGAGTCCAGTATTGTGCCGATATCAGTAACAAGTTCACCTGTATTCAGCACCAGTCTATTGTACTCCTCCTTTGAGATATTGGAATTATCACTTACAAATGTGGTAATTCTGTCCTGTATACGCTTGAAATATTCAAAGGACTGGGAAACCCCCAGGGTAAGTCCTGTTGTGCGTACAGGGTGGGCCGTCATTGTGGCACTTTTTGCAATATAGCTTTTATCTGCTGCAACTGCAAGGGGTATTCCGATTGAGTGACTGCCCCCAATTACTACGGAAACAGTGGGTGTTTTCATTCCTGCTATTACTTCTGCAATAGCAAGTCCTGCCTCCACATCTCCCCCAACTGTGTTAAGAAGTATGAGAAGTCCCTTTACTTTTGGATCCTCCTCTACTGAAACAAGCAGTGGTATGATATGTTCATACTTTGTGGTTTTGTTTTGACTGGGCAGAATATAGTGACCTTCAATTTGACCTATTATTGTAAGGCAGTGTATCAGTGTGTCTTCCCTGCCGGTAATAACAGAACCTAAGTTTCTTATTCCCTCTGCATTTTCTTCAGTAAGAGAGGCCTCTCCCCCTGCAATATCCCCTCCGTCAGGATTTTCATCCGGAGTTTGGTTTTTGTTTTTCTGTGAATTATCAAGAGAATTTGCGCCTAATATTTCACTTTTTATTATCATAATTATATGCACCTCCAGCATTAGTTTTTGCCGAAGGAACCTATAATACACATACAAAATTATTATATCATTTTTAGAATTATTCTTCAATATTATTTTTTCCATTTTATAGTGGCTAAAGGAATTGAAAATTGTATATTATGTGATATAATAGAGGGGATATATTACTTATGAAATTACGGAGGAAATAATTGGATAGCAATTTATTTTTGGGAATTGCGGTGGGAGTACTTATTTTATGCTCCAGCTTCTTTTCCTGTATAGAAACAGCATTTTCCTGTGTAAGCACGGCAAGGCTGAAAAACCGGCTTGACTCCGGAAATAAAAAAGCTAAAAACGCACTTTATATTACCGAACATTTTGACAAGGCGCTTACAACCATACTAATAGGAAACAATGTAGTAAATTTAGGTTGTTCTTCCCTGGCAACTGTTCTGTGTATGAATATATTTGAAAACTTTGCCGCTGCAATTTCTACCGGTGCAACTACCCTTTTGGTACTTACCTTTGGTGAAGTCATTCCAAAATGTATAGGCAAGGAAAAAAGCGAAACCATTTCCCTTTATACAGCATTTCTCCTTAAAGGTATGATGATTGCGCTAACCCCTTTTTCAACTGTTTTTATTGCCCTCAAAAGCCTTGCCCTTAAAATACTGAACATTAAAAACGACTCACCTACTGTTACAGAGGCAGAACTAAAGTATATTATAGAATCTTCGGAAAATGAGGGAGTTCTTGAAGAAGAAGAAAGCGAAATGGTACAGTCAGCCCTTGAATTTGACGAAAAGTCGGCATTTGAAATTCTCACACCCAGAGTTGACCTTTGCGCCGTTGATATTGACGATGACTTTGAAACAAATAAAAATAAGATTATTCAGGACAGATACAGCAGAATACCTGTCTACAAGGAAAATCTGGACAACATTCTGGGTATACTCTACACAAGGGATTTCCTTGAACAGCTTATAGAGGGAAAAACCCCCGATATTAAAATTTTGATTAAAGACGCATTTTTTACCTATAAAAGCCGTAAACTCAGTGCTTTAATGAATGATATGAGGAAAAACCAGACTAATATTGCTGTAGTTACAGACGAATACGGCGGAACCCTTGGTATTGTTACAATGGAGGACCTTATTGAGGAAATTGTGGGTGACATTTACGATGAGGACGAGGACATTGAAAAAGACTACACAAAGCTTAGAGATAACTGCTACCTTGTAAGCGGTGATATGGAAATTGACGAGCTTATTGAGCTGGTTGGCAAGGATATCCAAAATGAAACCGAAAGTCATACTGTAGGAGGCTTTATATTTGAGGCTATGGGTAAAGTCCCTGAGGAAAACGAAATCCTTACCCTTGAGGGTATCAGCTTTGAAATTTATAAGGTGGAGGACAGAAGAATTATCAGCGTTATTGTAAAAGTTCAATAATAATTTAAGGAGGTGATTTTCACCTCCTTTTTTCATACGCCTTTATTCCCTTTGAAATGAAGTTTATAGGTATGCAAAGCACTCCCCACATTACGCTGTAAAGCAAACAAACCTGCCCAAACAGATTAAGGGGCATTCTGCCGTAATTCCATACGCCCATTCCGAAAATAATGTTTACTACCCAGCCGGTGAGAAATTCAAGACAGGTTATTACTGTTGCACCCAAAACACATTTTTCTAATAAAGAATAATTATCCATAATATTAAAAAGTCTGTAAAGAATTGAAAAGCAAAGCCCCCCTAAAATAACCATAGACCAGTGGGTGTGCTGTCGCCAAATTATCTCTATCATACCATAGCTTACTCCGCCAAAGAGAAAAACTATAATATCCCATTTTCTTAACATAAAATCACCACCTTTATTTTAGGCAAAAAGGGATGATTTATTACCAACTCTTATATTAACTTTTCTGTAAGTTCAAACAGCTCCTTTTTTGTCAAAAGAATGTTAAGGGAGGATATCATAGCATTTGCTGAAAGGTATGTAGGCAAACCAAGGTATTTTAAGATTTTTTCCCTTTTATCTTTTGAATAGGATTTTCCTGTAAGTCCCAAATCGAAAAAATCAGACTTTGTAATTTCATTACCTGTTGCTTTAGACTGATTTTCCTCTCCAAGAATTTCTGCCCCCGACTTGCCAATAGCACTTATTATAATATCGTCACTAACGCCCTCTACTCCAAGATACCCCTCCTTTGAGGGTTTATCCTTACGGCTCTCCTTGCCCTTTAGCTGCGGTATGTAGCACTGCCTAATTAAATCTTCCTTTATAATTCCTTTAAGGAAATTTCTTATTACAAAGCCGGCAGAGTCGCTGTCTGTAATTATTAGTATCCCTCTTTTTTCCGCCACTTTCCTAATTAGCCTTTGTTTTTCCTTATCCTTAAAAATCCTAAAGCCGTTGGTTTCAATTATGGGTGCGTCAACTACTCCGGACAGTTTTATCTTGTCGTATTTTCCCTCTACAATAACCGCCTCTCTTATTCTTATCATATCAACCCTCCACGGAAATAACGGAAAGCTCTGAAATTAACTTTTCTATCAGAACTCTATGGTTAAGAGAGGTGCTTTTCATCTTGTAGTCTGCTGTAATTATCTTATCAATGCTCTTTCTGAGCGCCGATGTAGAAAGCCTTTTTCCGCTCCTTGCAGACTTGGTAAGTACAAATTTTCTTGTACCGTAATTAAAGTCCTTTGCCACTACATCAATGGGGATACCCCCCTCTGCCATTACCCTTGAACGGTACAGGTCAATATACGCAGAGGCGATCCCTCTAAGGATTGCCACAGCGTCCTCCCCTTGGTTAAAGAGTATATCCAGCTCTCTATAAGCTCTATCCAGATTGTTTGAAATTATATCATCAGACATATAGTAAACTTTTGTTTCCAAATTAATATTTACAAGTTCATTTATCATATCAAGGGTGATTTCTCCACCATCTGCATATGCCGACAGCTTTTCAATTTCGTTTTGCAGCACAGTTAAATCTGTACCGCAATAATCCACAATCTTTCCTGCATTATTGAGGGTAATTGTGCAGCCTCTTTTATATGCGGCGTCAACAAGTCTTTTGGAAAGAGCGTGAGAGTCATACTTTTTTAACTCAACACAAATTCCGGTATTATCAATGATTTTTTGAACAGCCTTGTACTCCTTGCCCGATATAGTCAGAGTGGGGAAAGTAAAAATCAAAATTGAGGTTTTTGGAACATTACTAATTATGGTTTTCAAATTATCAAGTTCCGTTTTTTTAAGTCTTTCTATATTCAAGTCTGAAATTTTTACACAATTATATTTGCTCATAAAGGGCATTACATCAAGGGCAACAGCCATTTCCTCTACAGTACTGTCGTTGTCAAACCTGTGGTAGTTAAACTCCGGCGGTTCTTCCCCCATTATCTCCTTTATAAGTCTGTCCGTGTAATGCTTTACAAGGAATTTTTCTTCCCCTGCAATAAAGTAAAGGTTATTAAATTCTCCCGACTTTATATGTTTCTTAAAGTCTGTTTCCTTAGTAATCATTATTGCACCTCAAGTCGCTGTTCCACATCTCCGTTAAATGTGGTATAAATTTTGTCGGCTTTTATGTAGTTGCTCCTTATTATTCTGTCATAATATTCCTCTGAACAACAAATTATCAGCAGCTTTGCTGAAATGTAACTGCTGTTTTTACAGGGAGAGTCTGTCAACACAATGTCGGGATTGCGATATTTACTATCAAGATTTTTGCAGTCGCCGTTCTTAGGAAGTATCAGTATTTCATTTCCTCTGCATTTTACATATGTAAAAACCTTGTTATCCCTTACAATGTAGGTAATATCCATATCCTTTAGTCTTACGGTGTAGTCATTGTCAAAATATATAACATTATCCTGCCTGCATATAACACTATCATCATATATGAAAATCTTTTTCAAGTCAAACTTAGATATAATGTCCTGCGCATACATACACCTGCTGTTGGTTTCATCAGTTATACCCATTACCGTATATTCATATGCGTCATTTTCAAGGTCCTCGGCCATATCCCGTTTTATATTATTTCCTCCGCAGGATAAAACTGCCGACTGACCCTTACTGCTGAGAGTTGCACATATACCTATGCCGGTGTCGTAAACCGTGAGCTTTGGATTATTGTAATCGTAAATATAATTTCCCAACATTCCTGAAATAAGAACTAAAAATGATATGATAGCAGAAAAACAGATTGATATTTTATAATTCTTTATCAGAATTATAGCTATAACCAAAATAAAAGTAATTCCCAACCAGATATATACAAATGGCTTGTCCGTACTAACATAACCCATAGGCACTAAAGACATTAACTTTGCCACAAAATAGATGTACTTCGTTAAAATATCCGCTATAAAAATAAAGGGTAAATATACAAAGGAAATTTTGGTAAAACCCAAGAGGGCAGCTATAAAAATAACTATAAGCAGAAACTTAAAGACAGGTTCTATAAGTAGATTTGAAAACACCTGCATTAAGGAAATATGCTTAAAGAAAATAATGGAAAGGGGAATTGTAGGAATTACCGCCGAAACAGTAATACATACTATACTGATAATCCTTTTTACAATACGGGATATAATTCCATCAGAAAACTTTATCCTTTTAAGTACATACCTGTTTAATGGACCTGAAAAAAGAATAATTCCAAGAGTTGCGGAAAAAGACAGCAACATTCCTATATCCCCTGCCGAATAGGGGTTTGTACTTACAATCACCAGCGCCGCTATTCCAAGGCTGTTAAGGGAATCCGCTTCTTTCCAGAGCATTTCCCCAAGGATTACAATTATCATCATTATGCCGCTTCGCATAATGGAGGGAGAAAGTCCCGTCATCACCATATAAAAGAGAACAAAAAGAATTGTGACAGGGCAGTAAAGATACCTCCTCCTAAGTAATTTTCTGAAAATCAAAAGAAATATATAGGAAAGCACGCTCAAATGTAAACCTGATACCACAAGAATATGGGAAAGCCCTGCCCTCCTGAATATTTCTTTTATGGAAGTATCAATATTTGCCTTATCTCCAAACGCCACTGCATTACATATGCTTGCAGAGTCCTCCTCCATATTATCACTTATTATCTCCTCAAACCTTTCCCTAAGTAAATAAGGGTAGTACATAATTGTATGGTTTTCAGCGGGAGTTACCGCAATTTTATCGGTGCCATACGGAACAGCATATAGGTAATATCCCTTTGATTTATATGTATCGTTGGAGTTTGGGCTTACAATCCCCCTAAAGGAGATTGTGTCGTCAAGTTCTGCGTTTAAGTTGTATTTTGATTTTAATAAAATCCCTGTCTTTGCTGCTTTTCCATCTATTTCTGTGGTCTTAATGTAATAATAGTAATTTCCATATGACTTGTAGGGAGCCTCCCTTACGGTTGCTGTTATGTATAATTCTTTTCCCGAATAATTATATACAGTAGGCTTGTAAACATATTCTGTATAGCAGGTGAAAATCAAAAGGGAAATCATAGCTGAAATACATACTATCCTTATAGCGCCCTTATCCCTGTATTTCTTTATAATTTTTGAAAGAATTGCAATAAAGAATAGAACAATAAAAGCAACATATACAAAGGTATTTCCAAGGTAATAGGCAAGGGAAAGTGTAACTAAGGCAGAGAGTCCCATTGACGCACCAATTCTCTTCATTACACTCACCTCCATTAGTCCATATCCACATAATACTACAAAAAACTTCCTATAACAAGAAAAGCAGGAGAAAAACTCCTGCTTTTCTATGTAAAGAACAGAGGCAGCTTTTCGAGATAAATAATATCATCTCTCTTTGCAGCGTCCCCCTCCGCAAGTACTGCGGCGGCGGCCACCACATTGCCGCCGGATTTATTGCATAATTCTAATAAAGAATTAACACTTTCCCCTGTACTAATAACATCATCAACAATAAGCACCCTTTTGCCTTTAAGCATATCCGCCCTTGCACCGTCAAGGTAAAGGGTTTGAACTCTGTCCGTGGTAATGGACTTCACCTCCACAGATACAATATTGTTCATATACAGCTTAACCGACTTTCTTGCAATTACATAAGGCTTGTTGCTTTGCCTTGCCATCTCGTACCCAAGCGGAATACCCTTTGCTTCTGCTGTAATAATTACATCAAACTCCGGTACAATTTTTAATAATTCTTTTGCAGAATTAACAGTAACTTCAACATCGCCAAACATAATAAATGCGGCAATAGATAGACTGTCATTTACCTTGCAAATTGGAAGTTCTCTTTCACAGCCTGCAATGGTCATCTTATATGTTTCCATAATTTGCTCCTTTTATCCCAAAATTTAAGCCATTTGGGTGCTAAGGCATCTGCCGCCGATAAGGTGGAAATGAAGATGAAAGACAGTCTGACCTGCCTCTTCACCGCAGTTTGTTATAACCCTGTAGCCGGAATCCAGACCCTGCTCCTTTGCAATCTTTGGGATAGTTTCAAAGATATGTGCAATTACTGATGAATTTTCTGCTGTAATTTCCGAGGCATTTGCAATATGCTCCTTTGGAATAAAGAGGATATGAACAGGCGCCATTGGATTTAAATCCTTAAAGGCAATAATTTTATCATCCTCATAAACTTTGTCTGAGGGAATTTCCCCCTTTGCAATTTTACAAAAAACACAATCGCTCACTTTAATTCTCCTTTGTTTATTTTTCTTTATTATTTTACTGCAAAAGTCTGTAATTATTTCTTTTTGGCGGTGATTTTCTTTTCCTCACCGTGAATAAGCCTTACAATATTTTCGTGGTGTTTAATAATAACAATAATTCCTGCCAAAAGCGCAATTACTGATATAACCACAACATACTGAAATGAAACCCTATCAGGCGTTCCTAAATATTTTTTGTAAGTAAAGAAATATGTAATTAAAAATGTATACGGTCCGTAAAGTACAGCTGACACAAGGGAGCTTATGGAGATAATCCTTGTAAATAAAAATACAATAAGGAATGTGATAAGGACGCACAAAAAAACTCTCCAGTCAAGGACTGCTATCATACCCACAGCAGCAACAACGCCCTTACCGCCCTTGAATTTAAAGTATATCGGGAACATATGTCCTAAAATACAGGCAAGACCTGCAAGGTACATAACAACTGTCCTCAGCTGGCTTGTTTCACTTTCGAGCCACACTCCCCACTCATAGTTTTCAAAATAGGCAAGACTGTTAAAAACAATATTAAACATAAAATATGTAAAAAGTACGGCCACAACCGCTTTCAGAAAATCACACACAATGGTAATTATTGCAGGAACTTTGCCTACGCAGCGCAGAACATTTGTAAAACCTGCATTACCGCTGCCCATTTCCTTAATATTGCCGCCTTTTGTTACAATTTTTGTTACAATAATCGCCGTATTAATTGAACCAAAAAAGAAAGCTATAATCATAAAAAACAGGGTTGTAATTATCATAGGAGGATACATAAACATAAAATCAAATATTTCCATATCTACTTCTTCTCCCCTCTTTCTCTGATAATAATGCGAATGGGCGTTCCCTCAAGTCCAAACGCCTCTCTTATTCTGTTTTCCAGGTATCTCTGATACGAAAAATGGAAAAGCTCCTTATTGTTGCAGAAAAACACAAATGTGGGGGGCTTTACAGAGGCCTGTGTGCAGTAATAAATTTTTAGCCTTTTTCCCTTATCTGTAGGCGGCTGAACCCTTGTTGTTGCTTTGTTAAGCAGGTCATTAAGCATTCCCGTACGAATACGCATTGAATTATTATTTGCAACAGTTGTAATAAGCTGAAATAGGCTGTCCACCCTTTGACCTGTTTTTGCAGAAATAAAAATATACGGGGTGTAGCTCATAAATGCAAACTCTGTGTCAAGACGCTTTTTAAATTGGCTCATTGTATGGGTGTCCTTTTCAATAGCGTCCCACTTATTAACTGCAATAATACAGCCCTTGCCTGCTTCAATGGCCATACCGGCAACCTTGCTGTCCTGCTCTGTATAGCCGACCTGTGCGTCCAGCATAATTACACAAACATCACATCTGTCAATAGCCATTTGAACTCTGATAATACTGTACTTTTCAATATTATCATAAATTCTGGACTTTCTCCTAATTCCCGCAGTATCTATAAAATTATATTTGCCGTACTCATTTTCAACAAGGGTATCGGTTGTATCCCTTGTTGTGCCTGCAATATCGGAAACAATACACCTATTTTCCCCCGTAATATAGTTAATGAGGGAGGATTTGCCTACATTAGGCTTTCCGATAACAGCCACTGAGATTATTTCCTCGTCAATTTCACCCTCTGCATCATTTGGAAGATATTTAAAAACCTCTTCAAGTAAATCTCCTGTACCTGTACCGTGGACAGAGGAAACCTGAATAGGTTCCCCTAAACCAAGGTTGTAAAATTCATAAAACTCTGCGGGAGGTTCTCCAATACTATCGCACTTGTTGACGCAAAGCACAACAGGTTTACCGCTTTTAAGGAGAATTTGGGCAACCTCTCTATCAGTTGCAACAACTCCGTCACGAACATCTGTAACTAAAACAGTAACATCGGCTGTATCAATAGCAAGTTCTGCCTGTCTTCTCATTTGCTGAAGAATAATATCATCAGAGTATGGCTCAATACCTCCGGTATCAATAATTGTTATTTTTTTGTTGTTCCATTCACACTCACCGTATATTCTATCCCTGGTGACACCGGGTGTGTCGTCAACAATGGAAAGGCGCTGGCCTATAAGTTTATTAAATAATGTTGATTTACCAACATTGGGTCTGCCTACAATGGCTACCACAGGATTTGGCACCTTTTCTCCCTCCAATACCGTATATTTTTTCATATATGTTCACTTTAAATGAATATAATTATGCTTACATAAAATCTTAAATTCTATTATACTAAATTCTAAGGAAAATTAAAAGCTATTTTTTTTAATAACATAAAAACAGGCGGAAGAAATCCGCCTGTCTCTTATGAATATTGATTATTCTGCGTCAACTGCTATTACCTGTCTGCCTCTGTACTGACCGCAGTTCTTACAAACTCTGTGAGGAGCCTTGAGTTCTCCGCAGTTAGGACAGGTTGCAAGTGCAGGAGCGTCAAGCTTCCATACATTTGACCTTCTCTTCATTTTTCTTGCGTGTGAATGTTTTCTCTTTGGTACTGCCATTTTAATTCCTCCAGATTTATATTTATTTAAGTAATTCCTTTAATGCCTCTAAACGAGGGTCGATTTCTTTAGCTGAACAGTCACAGTCGCCGTTATTTAAATTTTTGCCGCATTTAGGGCAAATTCCCTTACAACCCTCTTTACACAGGAATTTTATGGGCAAATTAAGAATAATATCGGACTGCACAAGTTCATCAACATCAAGTGTGTAATCGGGAATTTCAATATAATCATCATTATCACTGCCCGAAAGATTATCCGCCAGGCGGTGAGAAAACTGGTAATTTAACTGCCTTACAGCGTCCTCGTTACATCTGTCACAGGGGCGTGCATAGGTAAATGTTATATCAAAATCAATGTCGATAAGTCCTGCTTTGTTAATTGCTTTACCCTTGACCATTATGGGTGAAGCGAATGGAAAAACTCCGCTTATATCTATATCGGACATAGAAAAGGAGGTTTCAAATTCTTTCTTACTGCCTTCGTTAAGGAAAACATCTTTAAGATTGAGAATCATAAAATCACCTTCCCCATTAAACACCGAATAACATTATACATAAACAGTCGTAGTTTGTCAACATAAAAATTGTTTTTTTAAGGAATTTTTAAATCTCATACTATGGCATAAATCCAACTTTTAATGAAAGTAACTATCATACCTACAAAAAGTCACACCATTCCCCATGGTGTGACTTAATTTAGAATGTTAGAAAATATCGTTAATTAAGACTTTAATTAAACCTTTTCGCAAACTGCGTTAATCCCAACGGGAAGGTCCTCTTCAGCCGCAGAAATAAGGATTGTAATCTTTGTTTCTGCTGTATCTGCCAGTGTAGAAACTTTTTTTACAAATTCCTCAAGACCGTCAATACCCTCCGGACAAATTTTAAAAGTACCGTCAATAAGAATATCGGATACATCATAGTTTCCGGCACAGATACCACTGATAAAGCCAAAGAGCATATCATATCCCTGTACCTGATACTGGTCTGTGTCTACAAGTCTTGCCTTATGCGTTACATCGTATGTAAGCTTCAGACCCTTTTCAACAACTACTACATTGCCGTTTGAGGATGCTGCCGCTTCATTAGCAAGCTGAATTAATTTTTTTGTTTTGCCGGAACCTTTCTTACCTGTGAGTAAAGTTACCATTTAGTCGTCCTCCTTTAAGGATTAATATTTTGTTAGTTAAGTCTTGCCTCTAACTCGGCTTTTTGGTCCTCATAACCGGGCTTGCCGAGAAGTGCAAACATATTCTTCTTGTAAGATTCAACGCCAGGCTGGTTAAATGGATTTACACCAAGGAGATAACCGCTGATTGCACAAGCCTTTTCAAAGAAATAGATAAGGTAGCCAAGCTCTGTTTCTGTCATAGCTTCAACATCCAGTACAATATTGGGAACACCGCCGTCATTATGAGCAAGTACAGTACCCTGGAATGCCTTTTTGTTTACAAAATCCATTGTTTTGCCTGAAAGGAAGTTAAGACCGTCAACATTTTCCGGGTCAGTTCCCAAAGTTACTTCTCTCTGCACCTTGCCAAACTGCACAACAGTTTCAAAGAGAGTACGCCTGCCCTCCTGAATGTACTGTCCCATAGAATGGAGGTCAGTGGAGAATACAACGGATGCCGGGAAAATACCCTTGTTGTCCTTTCCCTCGCTTTCGCCAAACAACTGCTTGAACCATTCGTTCATCATTGTAAATGCCGGCTCATATGCAACCAAAAGCTCTGTCTGATAACCCTTTCTGTAAAGAATATTGCGAAGAGATGCATATTTGTAACAGTCATTTGTATACAAATCATCATTGTCAAAGTCACTCTGAGCCTTTGCAGCGCCTGCCATTAAAGCGTCTATGTCGCAGCCTGCTACTGCAATAGGAAGCAGACCAACTGCTGTGAGAACAGAGAATCTTCCTCCTACATCGTCTGGAACAACGAATGTTTCATATCCCTCTTTTGCTGCAAGTTGTTTTAATGTACCCTTTTCTTTATCTGTGGTACAGAAAATTCTTTCCTTTGCTCCATCCTTGCCGTACTTCTTTTCTAACATTTCTCTAAGCACTCTGAAAGCAATAGCCGGCTCTGTGGTTGTACCGGACTTGGAAATCATATTTATGGATACATCTTTTCCCTCACAAATTTCTACAAGCTCGGACAAAGCGTTACTGCTTATTGAATTGCCTGTAAAGAAAATCTGAGGAGTGTCCTTGCACAGCAGGTTGTAGTTGGGAGATTTTAAGAACTCGATTGCAGCCCTTGCACCAAGGTATGAACCGCCGATACCTATAACAATAAAAATATCGCTGTTGTTCTTTACTTTTTGTGCAGCAGCCTTAATTCTTGCAAATTCCTCTTTATCATAATCTGTAGGAAGTGTAAGCCAACCAATAAAATCATTTCCAAGGCAATCCCCTGTGTGAAGTGCATTATGTGCCAGCTTTACCTGGGGAGCCATTGCCTTGTATTCGTCGTCATTTACAAATCCCTTTAAGTAGTTATCTCTTAATTTCGTTGCCATTTCTTATTTGCCCCTCTCATAATTCTATTCCAGAACTATAATTCCATTTTTTTATGGTTTGGCACTATTATACTATATTTGAAGTTTTTTTGCAACATAAAAGAAACACTTTAACTAAACAAATTATAATATTTTTTTATTTTTTGCATTTGTTTCCTACAATTTCAGCAGATATTTTAGAATGTAGGAGAAAGAATTTGAAAAGGAACATTCATCAACAGAGGCCTTTGTTCGCACCTTTACAGCCTGAATTTTTTTGCCGTTTAATTTATAAATTATTTTTCCCACAATCTGATTTTTCCTTATGGGAGCGTCTATACTTTTGGGTATTTCTTCTTCAGTTTCTATTTTGGCGTCCTTTCCCTTTCCTATAAGAACAGATTTGGGAATGTCTGCCACAAGCTCCACCGAATTTTCCATACCCTTATTGACCTTTATTTTTTTAATTTTCTCCTGTTTTGGAACAATAACAGAGTAATTGTTAAAACCGTAATCAAGCAAAACTGTTGCGTCCTTGAACCTGTTCTGACCGCTGCTGCTGCCAAGAGCCACCGCAATTAGAGAAAGGTTATCTCTCTTTGCCGTGGCAGAAATACAGCTTCCTGCATCCCCGGTTGTGCCGGTTTTAAGACCTGTTATTCCCTTATAGCTTTTAAGGAGCTTGTTTGTATTTACAATTTGAGTTTTTCCGTCACGGAGAAAATCCAGCCAAATTGAAGTATAGTCAAAAACCTTGGTATGCTTAATAAGCTCTGCGGACATTAAAGCCACATCGTATGCACTTGAAAGATGACCCTCTTCGTCCAGCCCGTTACAGTTTTTAAAGGTGGTATCATTCATACCAAGTTCTTTTGCCCTATTGTTCATTCTCCTTACAAAAGCCTCTTCACTCCCCTCTGTGTATTCTGCAAGGGCAACCGCCGCATCATTTGCAGAGGCAACTAAAGTTGCTTTCAGCATATCGTCAAGGGACATCTGCTCTCCTTCTTCAAGCCAAATATCCGACCCTCCCATAGAGGAGGCATGGGCTGATGCTGTAACCGTATCGGTAAGACTGATTTTTCCGCTTTCAATATCCTCCATTATTAACAGTACCGTCATTACCTTTGTGATTGAGGCAACACTTCTCTTTTCATGGGCATTTTTCTCGAAAAGAACTTTAAAGTTATCTGCCTCTACCAGTACCGCAGATGGTGCTGTAATATCGTCCTTAGCAACAGCGTCCACACTCATTGGCAGAGATAAGAGAAGTATTAACACCGCCAGCATAACTGATATTTTACTTTTAACACGCATTTTTACACCTCTTTCATATTATCCCTATGATTTTTAATCAACAGGACTGATGTTACAGAATATGAAAGGATTTACGGTGTTATGTTATTTATCTCGGCTATTCTCATTATTTTCAAATTCATTGTTGGGAGGCAAATAGGGATAAAGACCCTCATAGTTTTCTGCCTCGTCATTTGCCCTATCCCTTGCGGGGATAAGTCCGGTGCAGTCATAGGCCGAAATGGTGGCAAAGTCAAAATCCATATAGGGTTCCTCTATATTATAATTTTTGCTTACTTGCCTTTTTTCTTTTTCACTCATAAAAAATCCCCCTTTATATAACTTAGGTTATACAAAAGGGAATTAATAATACTATTAAAATTTATGGGATAATCAATCAATCAGGCATATGCTGTGAGCGGAAATCCCCTCTTTTCTGCCTGTAAAGCCAAGGTGCTCCTCTGTTGTAGCCTTTACGCTTACGCAGGAAACATCAATATTGCAGGCAGAGGCAATATTCTCCCTCATAGATACAATATAGTCTTTGAGTTTTGGGGATTGTGCAATTACAGTTGAATCAATATTTATAATTGAGTAGCCATTATCTTTAAGAACCTTTGCTACCTCTTTAAGAAGAATTATACTGTCTGCGTCTTTAAATCGGTTATCATTATCAGGAAACAGCTTGCCAATATCCCCCAGTGCCGCCGCACCCAAAAGAGAATCCATTATTGCATGGAGCAGTACATCGGCGTCGCTGTGGCCCAGGAGTCCCTCACTGTAGGGTATATCCACACCACCGAGTATAAGCTTTCTGCCCTGTACCAGTTTGTGAACATCATATCCGTGACCTATTCTCATTTTACTCCCCTGCTTTCCAAAATACTTTTTGCCATTAGAATATCCTCTTGAGTTGTGAGCTTAATATTTGTGTATGTACCCTCAACTATTGTTACCTTGTCACCGCAGTATTCAAAAAGCCGGCAGTCGTCAGTGAAATTCACTGCATTGTTTTGCGCGGTATTTAGGTGTTCTATATACTTATCCTTTGCAAAAACTTGAGGCGTTTGAACAGCCCTCAGGCAACTTCTGTCAGGGGTATCTGTAATAACACCTTTTTCATCAACCACCTTAATAGTGTCCTTTACCGGCACTCCAAGGGCTGATGCTCCGGTAAGGAGACCGGAAAGCACAACCTTTTCAATTTCTTCAGTTGTAATAAGACACCTTGCACCATCGTGAATTGCAACGCAGGTAGATTTTTCAGAGGTAGCGGATATACCGTTTCTCACACTGATACTTCTGGTTTTTCCTCCGCTTACTACAGATGTAACCTTACCAAAGTTATATTCGGCAATAATTTTTTGAAATTGGGGTTTATCCTCTTCCCTGCAAACCACAATAATTTCCTTAACTGTTACAGACTGTTGAAAAGCAAGGAGGGTATAATAAACAGCAGGTCTTTCAAACAAATCAATAAACTGTTTTGATTTACCCAGTCCCATTCTGGTACTGTTGCCTGCACACACTAAAACAGCA
The DNA here is from genome assembly GCA_947632335.1 of uncultured Clostridia bacterium. Taxonomy (GTDB): domain Bacteria; phylum Bacillota; class Clostridia; order Oscillospirales; family Acutalibacteraceae; genus Ruminococcoides. Next base: position 5,727 of record CANROX010000004.1, on the reverse strand, counting down.
GATACATAATCGGGTTTCTTCATTTTATCCGCCTTATTATAAGGATTTAAGTGCTTGTTCAAAATCTTCCATAATATCGTCACAGTTCTCAATACCTACTGACAGTCTAATCATGTTGGGGGCTACGCCGCAGTCAACCAACTGCTGGTCAGAAAGCTGGCGGTGAGTGGTGGACGCAGGGTGAAGCACACAGGTCCTGGCATCTGCAACATGGGTAACAATTTTTGCAAGTTTAAGATTTTCCATAAGTGAGGCTGCCTTTTCTCTGCCGCCCTTAACCCCAAAGGAAATAACACCGCATGTGCCATTTGGCATCATTTTCTTTGCAAGAGCATAATACTTGCTGGATTTAAGTCCGGGATAATTCACCCATTCTATCTTATCGGAATTCTCCAAAAACTCTGCAATTCTCTGGGCATTTGCACAGTGCCGTTCCATACGGAGTGCAAGTGTTTCAAGTCCTATATTAAGAAGAAAAGCATTCATAGGGGCCGCCTGTGCGCCAAAGTCCCTCATAAGGTGAACCCTTGCCTTTGCAATATATGCTGCATTTCCAAAGTGGTCCGTATATACAACACCGTGATAGGTTTCGTCCGGCTCTGTCAGCATGGGAAAGTTACCGTTGCTCCAGTCATAGTTTCCGCTGTCCACAATTACACCGCCCAATGAAACTGCATGACCGTCCATATACTTTGAGGTTGAATGGATAACAATATCTGCACCCCATTCAAAGGGTCTAAAGTTAATTGGAGTCGGGAAAGTGTTATCCACTATAAGAGGAACATTGTGACTATGGGCAATCTTTGAGAAAAGTTCAATATCAGTAACATCAAGGCTTGGATTTGTAACAGACTCCACAAAGCATGCCCTTGTCTTTTCATTAAAGGCTGAATTTATTTCTTCCTGTGTTGCGTCCGGTCTGACAAAAGTAAAGTCTATGCCTAAATCCCTCAGGGTCTTGTTAAACAGGTTAAAGGTTCCTCCGTAAACCGCCGAGGAACACACTACATGGTATCCCGACTTAACAATATTTGTAACAGCAATAAGGGACGCCGCCTGTCCCGCAGATGTAAGCATAGCGCCTACGCCACCCTCAAGGTCGGCAATTTTCTTTTCCACAGCGTCAAGGGTTGGGTTAGCAAGCCTTGTGTAAAAGAAGCCGTCAGCCTCAAGGTCAAAGAGCTTGCCCAGTGTTTCAGCACTGTCGTAGCTGTATGTTGTGCTTTGTGCAATGGGAACAACTCTGGGTTCTCCATTCTTTGGCTGGTATCCTGACTGGACACACTTTGTTTCAATTTTCATTTAAAATCCCCCTATATCATAATTTTGTAAAACTATATCAATCCTTTAATTATCTCAAGTACAAAATCCGTACCCCAGATTACAAAGCAAAATAAGATAATAAGAAGTATGGCGGAAACAATCCTTACAAAAGTTCTTTTGCTCTGTGACATTTCCTCAAATTCCTCTATGTCCTTATCAAAGGTTTCTTTCTTTTCTTCAATATCAGTTTTTACATAGTCGGGTAATTCACCCTCCTTTGGGGAAATTACGCCAATACCTACGCATATATCATACGCTTTGTCGTATGCCTGATAGGGCACAAGTACGGTAACATCTGACATATCGTTTCCTGTAACTGCGTGGGCAGAAATATTTTTAAGACGGATTTCATCGCTTGGAATACCTCCGTCCAACAGAGCCGCCCTTACTCTTTCCTTATCAATTCCGCCGGCTTTACAAACCTTAACCGGTGTATTTTTATCCACCACAGGCTTTAACTTTTTCTTTTTACAGTTATGGCAAAAATCTTCATTATCGTTATGTAATTCCCTACAATTCGGACAGTACTGCATCATATCATTCCTTACACACCTAAATAATTTACCTGATTATTCTATCATAACAGACCAAAAAATACAAGGGAGAATAATGCACATTATATAATCACATAAATAAAATTAATTATTAGTAGACAAGAAGATAAAATATATTTTTTACAGGCAAAGCACCCCCGACCTTAAAAGTCGGGGGCACTAATCTATATGAACACAGGCTGATGCTGTTTATTCTCGTATGCAAGACTTATACACTGGGGTATAAGGTCAAAATTGCATACCAGGGAATTTGGCTTTTTAATGCAATCATCCTGTGACATTGGAACAAAATACACATTTTTTGTGTTAAGGAGTTTTCCGATATTCATTGCAGAAGCCCCTAACCCATCGTTGGTTGCAATGGCAAGGAGTACCGGGCGTTGTATTCTCAAGTGACTTTTTACCGCCATTGTGACAGGTGTATCCGTAATGGCATTTGCAATTTTGCCTAAGGTATTGCCTGTGCAGGGAGACACCACAAGCACATCACAGATTTTCTTTGGGCCAACAGGCTCTGCGTCTTCAATAGTCTTTATAATTTTCTTATTAGTTAGGCTTTCTACTTCCGTTATAATACTCTCTGCTGTTCCAAATCTGGTATCTTTAGTGCTTGCATTGGTGGACATAATGGGAATAACATCATGACCCATTTCCACTAACTTTTTTAATTGTGCTATTGATTTACTAAAGGTACAAAAGGAAGCCGACAGAGCGTATCCGACGGCAAGCTTTTTCACCCGTCTTCCTCCTTGAGTATGGTTATTATTGTACTTTCTATGATTTCTCCTGCCGACCGTGGAGAATACTTGCCGGGAAGGGCAAGCGCGTGTATTGCGTTTATGCCTAAATCCTTGGCGGATTTAAAGTCAACTCCGCCGGGCTTTGACGCAAGGTCAATAAACAATACATCGCTTTTCATTTTGCTTAGTTTCTCCTTGTCAAAAACAAGAGATGGGACTGTGTTGAAAATATAGTCAAACTTGCCTATTTCAGCAAATTCCCCTGTTACGACACTATCCAGTCCGTTTAGCTTTATCCATGCAAGGTCACTGCTTTTTCTTGCCGAAACAGTAACTTCCGCCCCAATACCACGAAGCATTTCCGACAGAACCTTGCCTATTCTTCCGTAGCCGCAAACAAGGACCTTACTTCCGTTTAAGGTTTTATCCGAATTAAGGACAGCCTCTGTTATTGCACCCTCCGCAGTGGGAACTGCGTTTTGAACAGAAAAAATTTCCCTATCGCTATAGGAAAAAACCTTATCTTTTTTAAGGGCGGGAAATTCTTTAAATAGCATTTCTGTTTTTCCGGAAAATATAATTTTGTCCGCCAAAAGGTTTCCCTTTGTTTCCAAATCAAGACTATCCTTAGATAAAGGTGTAGCAATTTTTTTCCCCTCTGAAAAAGGAATTACAGGAAAAATAAGAATATCCCCTTTTAGGGCTTCATCAAGAGTACAACAATTTTGAGATAGCATATCAAAACCTGTACACCTAACTTCGTAGCCGTCCTTTATAAAGGCTTTGGCAAGATAATAGCTTCTTTTATCTCCTCCCAGAACCGAGAAGATTTTGTTATCACTTTTCATAGAAAGCACCTTTTACTGTTTCAATTTCGTATCGGAAAATGTTTTGCCTTGGTTATTGAGGTTACATCACATTATATGTAAAGCAAAACAATTTTGATACAACTATATTATAGACACAGACAAATCTCCCTAATCAACTAAATATATGTTTCTTATCTTTAAAATATGTAACGGCACATATGTGCCGTCTTTTAGCAGTTAGTACACTTTGACTGAGCCACAAAGCTCTTGCAGTCTGTACATTCCTTTTCAGAAGGATGAGATTCGTGTGTACCAACAAGGATTGAATCAAGCGCACAGTAATCCTCTGTTGCGTTGTGGTTTGCACAGGATACTACTGTACATCTGATACAACTGTTCTTGTGATTTTTATCCATAATTATCACCTCAAAATTTTTTGACACTATGTGTCACCTTTATTATTTGAAATAAAAAGAGATTTATACAGAAGTACCAAAAATCAAGTACAGAATATTATATATTGAGGTGTAATTTATGAATGTTGTAATGATAATAATGTTTATTCTTTCAGTTGTAGGAATTGTAGAAATTATAAGTTTTTTAGCCTATCATATGATGAGTGTAAATCAGGAAAAATCTATACTCCTTATAACTCCTGTAGATTCCGATAATTATGAAATGGTAATAAGAAGTGCAATTTCAAAGGCAAAGTGGCTGGGAAGTTTTCGACCCCAAAAAATAATAATTTTAACCGACAGTTTGCCCGAGGATATTCTGGTGGATATTGAAAATCTTATTTACGGCTATAATTATATCGAAATAAAAGATAAAAAAGATGTACCATATGTTTTAAATTTATTGTAAAATCTTGGGAGTAATGTTATAATAAAAGATATGGAACAACATGAAGTTTTACAAATAACAGGCACAGTTGAAGATGTTATTTACCGAAATGATGAAAATAGCTACACCGTTATTGATATTGATGTCAATGGTAAATTAATTACAGCCACGGGGATTATGCCTAATATTGAGGCAGGTATGGAGGTAAGACTGTACGGCGGTTACAAAAGTCACCCAAGCTATGGTCTGCAATTTGCCGTTGAAACTTTTGAACAGACCATACCATCCTCTTTTCAGGGTATTCTAAGATACCTTTCATCCGGGGCAATAAAGGGAGTTGGACACGCAACAGCAAACACCCTTGTAAAAGCCTTTGGAGAAAAAACTCTGGAGGTTTTGGAAAAAGAACCGGATAGAGTGGCAAAACTCAAGGGTTTTTCCAAAAGCAAGGCAGAAAGCATTTCAAAACAGCTTCGGGATAACATGGGAATAAGAGAACTTATGCTGTATCTGGGAGAATTTGAAATTCCCCCTCATACCGCTGTAAGGATTTACAAATTTTTTGGAGATAAAACCCTGGAGTATATACGGGAGAACCCATATTCACTATGCAGCGATGGTATTAGGGTATCTTTTGAAATGGCAGATATGATAGCAAAAAAACAAAACCGACCTGCCGACAATGAGTATCGTATAAGAGCGGGACTTGTCCATGTTCTAAACCATAATACACTTAACGGACACACCTGTCTGCCATCGGAAAAACTTATAAAGACCACTGCAAATTTTCTTGATGTTGCAGAGGAAAAAATTGACCTGTGTCTAAAAGATATGATATTTGATACCTCCCTTATGGGTCAGGAATTTGAGGGAAAAAGCTACATATTTCTGCCGGACCTGTATAGGGCAGAAACCTTTATTGCCGGAAGAATTAAACTTATGCAGAACTTTCCCGCACTTAAATTTGCCGACACAGATGTAATGATAGAAAATATCCAAAATGAAGAGGGTATTGTCTATGCAGACAAACAGAAAGACGCCATAAAATCCGCTATGGAAAAGGGTTTTCTTATACTTACCGGTGGTCCGGGTACAGGAAAAACAACAACCCTTAACGCCATAATAGAACTTCTTGAAAAAAACGGTCAGCAGGTACTCCTTGCCGCCCCTACAGGCAGAGCCGCCCAGAGAATGAGCCAGCTCACAGGCAAGGATGCCAAAACTATTCACAGGCTTCTGGAGGTTGCCTATGATAAAGAGGACAAGCCTATATTTAAGAAAAACGAAAAAAATCTTTTAAAATGTGACGCCCTCATTGTGGACGAGGTTTCAATGGTGGACTCCAGGCTTTTTGCAAGTCTTATGGAGGCTATGCCCTTTGGAACAAGGCTTATTCTTGTGGGAGACAGCAACCAATTACCCTCTGTAGGGCCGGGAAATGTGCTTAAAAATCTTATT